>JAAUYW010000126.1 GCA_014804915.1 Desulfovibrio sp.
CATCAAGACGCCTGAGAATCTCATCCATCTCGCATTGCGCGGCAATCAGTTCGCCCCTTGAGGAAAAATCCACGCCATAATGGCAGGGATAGCGTACCGGCGGACTCGAAATGCGGATATGAACTTCCCTGGCGCCCAGGGAACGCAGTTTTTTCACGCGCGCAGTCATGGTTGTGCCCCGCACTATGGAATCATCCACAATGCAGATTTTCTTGCCTTCAATCATCGCCCGCACCGGATTAATTTTGACCCTCGCAGAAAAATTGCGCATGGACTGGGTGGGCTGAATAAAAGTGCGCCCCACATAATGATTGCGAATCATCGCATGCTCGTAGGGAAGTTCGGCGCACTGCGCAAATCCAACTGCCGAATAGACTCCGGAATCCGGAAATGGCATGATAAAATCTACATCCGGCGTTGATTCATGCGCAAGTTGCCAGCCCATCTGCTTGCGGCAGGTATAGACCTGTTCATTGAATACATACGAATCTGGCCTGGCAAAATAGATTAGTTCAAAAATGCACTGGCAGGGCCTCTCGGGACTCGCATGACCAAGCCGCAAGCTGGTCTCCCCCTGTTCATCCACAACTATCATTTCCCCTGGCTCCAGGGAGCGCTCATATTCGGCCTCAAGCAAATCAAATGCGCAAGTTTCGGAAGCGAACACTGGTGAGTCGTCGAGCCGTCCCAAAGCCAGCGGATGAAAGCCGTGCGGATCGCGCACAGCTATCATCTGATTGTCAGCCACTACCAGAAAGCAATAGGCTCCTTCCAGGCGCGAGCAGGCTTCCATGACCGCGTCAGGCAATTCTTTCTGGCGCAAGGCGCGCACAAGCAGGTGCATGAATACTTCAGAATCATTGCCAGTGGAAAAAATGGCGCCATGACTCTCCAGCTCGGCGCGCAACTCGGCCGCGTTTACCAGATTGCCATTATGCGCGATAGCGATATCCCGACCCTGAAAATGGGCAACCAATGGCTGCGAATTGCGAATCGAGCTCGCGCCAGTAGTGGAGTAGCGCACATGGCCTATGGCATGCCTGCCCTCCAGGCGCTTCAGGTCTGCTTCTGAAAAGACATCAGGCACAAGCCCCATGCCCCTGTGATCGCGCATCACATTGCCATTGCTGGCAACTATGCCCGCGCTTTCCTGGCCCCGATGCTGCTGCGCATATAAGCCAAAATACGCCAGCCTGGCTGCATCATCGTGATTATGGATGCCGAACAACCCACATTCATGCTTTATCATTTTATTTTCAGCTGTTTTTTTAACCACGCGATTCTGTTATCCATCACTGCGGGATTGGGGTAGCTGTCGCGCCCTTGTTCAAACTGGGCGAGCGCGCCCCGAAGATCGCCCAGTTGCTCAAGCGCATCTCCCCTGAGCCACGCAGCCTGGCCCATTATCTGTTCGTCCGGCTCGGAATCAAGTATTTGCTGGCACAGATCCGCCGTTTCCTGAAACTGGCCCTTGCTCATGCTGGCGTCAGCCAGATCCAGCATGCACCAGGTTTTTCTGGAATCAGGCAACGGCAATGCCATGCATTGCTGCAAGGTTTCCTCGGCAGCGTCAAAATGGCGCTGCGCAAGCTGGTCACGAGCCAGATTGCGCAATCCCTCAAGTTTAGCCCCTGCATCCACTCCGGCAAGCTCCACATAAGCGCTCCACGCATTGGCCGCCTTGTCATAATGACGCAAGGCTTCATTGTATTTGCCCATGGCTGCCAGTATTTCCGCCACTCTGGCCTCATCCCGCTCATACTCGATCAGCATGAGTTCCAGACATTCCAGGCTGGCTCGCGATTCCTGCCTCGCCCCATTCAGGGCCGCCAGCAACAGCTGCCATGCTTCCCAGCGTTTTTCCGGATGCTGCTCCTCACGCAAATAACGTCCCAGCAGCCGCTCCGCAAGTGGCCAGTTTCGTTCCGAATGCGCTTTTCTGGCCATTGCCAGATCATCAGCGCCAAGGCCCGAAATCGTGTCCGCTAGCTCACAGCCTGCAAGCAGGAGCGCGAAAACAATTAGAAGGCAGCGCAACCTAGCTTTCCCTTTTCAGGTCTGCTTCCTCATTTTCGACAATTGCAACCACTTCCTTTTCCCTGGCTTCCGGCACATCTTCCCGCACGCGGTCAATGCCCACTATTCTGGCGCCAGAGTCAAGCCTTGCCACTATAACTCCGGAAGTCGCTCGTCCCTTGCTCATGATTTCATTGATCGCAACCCGAATCACCTTGTTTGCCGAGGTAAGCAAAATCAGGCTATCCTGATCCTGTGCTGGCAACGCGCCCACTACCTGGCCGGTTTTGGTCGTAACCCTGAAATTGATTATGCCCTTGCCGCCGCGGGTTTGCACGCGATAAAGCTCTGCGCTGGTTCTTTTGGCATAGCCATTGGCTGAAACCGACATGATCGTCGTGGATTGATCCCCGGCCTTGAGCACTACAGCGCCCACAACTGAATCCTGCGCCCGCAGGGCAATGCCCTTTACCCCTGCCGCCACGCGCCCCATTGGCCTTAAATCCTTGCCATTGAACCGAATCGCATAACCGCTCGAGGTGGCAAGCACAATATCCTCGCCTTCGCCAATTGCGCGCACCATGACAAGCTCGTCGTCATCCTTCAGGGCCACGGCGATCATGCCGCCCTTGCGCGCGCGCGCAAACAGGGAGGCGACAGTGGTCTTGACCATGCCACGCCTGGTTACAAACAAAAACCGCTGCTCATCCGAAAATTCCCGCAACGCAAATGCCGTAGTAACCCATTCGCTTTCCTCCATCGGCAGCAGGTTATTGATGTGCGCGCCTTTTGCTGCGCGGCTGCCTTCCGGAACCTGATGCACGCGAAGCTGGTGCATGCGTCCCTTGTTGGTGAAAAGGCACAGATACTGGTGATTGCTGGTAGTAAGAAATTCCTGGACATAATCGTCCTCGCCTGTCTGCACTGCCGAGATGCCCTTGCCGCCGCGTTTCTGCTGCTGATAATTTTCAAGGCTCACCCGTTTCATATAGCCGCGGCGCGAAAGCGTAATCACTACTTCTTCATCAGGAATCAAATCCTCGAGATCAATGTCATTCAGGCTTTCCTGCAAAATCTCGGTTTTCCTTGGAGTTGCGTATGTATCCCTTATCTCCTGGATTTCACGTTTCATTTCCGAACGCAAGATATTGCGATCATCGAGAATTGATTGCAGAAATTCAATCTTTTTCAAAATCTCGGCATATTCGTTTTCCAGTTCCTCGCGCTGCAGGCCGGTCAGGCGCTGCAGACGCATTTCCAGGATTGCCCGGGCCTGCGCTTCTGAAAAGTCAAATTGATCCATCAATCCATTTCTGGCTTCATCTGGCGTCCGTGAGCCGCGAATCAGCTTCACGATTTCATCAATATGATCCAGCGCTTTGCGCAAACCTTCCAGAATATGGGCGCGCGCCCTGGCCTTGGCCAGATCATGCCTTGTGCGGCGAATAACCACTTCCCGCCTGTGATCCAGAAAATTCGTCAATGCCGTGCGCAAATTGAGCAAGGTAGGACGATTATCCTGCACCGCCAGCATGTTTATCCCAAAGCTGGTCTCAAGAGGGGTATATTTAAACAGGGAATTGATCACAATATCCGGCATCATCCCACGGCGCAAATCAGCGACAATCCTGATGCCCTTGCGATCGGATTCATCCCGCAAATCTGATATTCCATCAATCTTGCGGTCATTTACCAGCGCGGCTATTTTCTGTACTAGCGAGGCCTTGTTCAAGCCGTAGGGAATCTCCGTGATAATAATGGATTGCAACCCCTTTTTGCGATCTTCAACATGGAGCTTGCCGCGGATTTTTATTGTGCCCCTGCCAGTCCTGTAGGCATCCGCAAGACCCTGGCCGGCATACACCGCTCCGGCTGTGGGAAAATCCGGCCCTTTGACATACTTCATCAAATCCGCTACTTCGAGCCTGGGATTTTCCAGCAATGCAGTCAGCGCCTCGCACAGTTCGCCAAGATTATGGGGCGGAATATTCGTTGCCATGCCAACCGCAATTCCTGATGAGCCATTCAAAAGCAGATTTGGCACACGGGTCGGAAGCACCGCCGGCTCAATCATGGTGTTGTCATAATTGGGCCTGAAATCAACCGTATCCCTGTCCAGATCAGCCATGAATTCCTGGGCCAGACGGGACATCCTGATTTCTGTATAACGCATGGCCGCAGGCGGATCTCCATCGAGGGAGCCAAAATTGCCCTGGCCATCAATTAAGGGATCGCGCATGGAAAAATCCTGGGCCATGCGCACTATCGCGTCATATACGGCTGCATCGCCATGCGGATGGTATTTGCCTATCACATCGCCAACAATGCGCGCTGATTTCTTGTGCGGGCGCGACCAGGTGTTGGCCAGCTCATGCTGGGCGAACATGATGCGCCTGTGCACAGGCTTCAGGCCATCCCGCGCATCCGGAATTGCCCTGCCTATAATTACAGACAGGGAATATTCCAGATAGGACTGGCGCAACTCTTTCTCTATATTAATTTGCGGATTTTCCGGTCCGCCTGTCTCTGCCATCTTTGCCTCCTGGGCTAGCGATTACATTGTAAAACGTCCCAACCCATACATACCTGCTAGAATAATCGCTTCCCCAATGCAAAGACGCAAAACTGACGCGCACAGCTTTCCTGGCTGATTGCCCCAGCGGCTTGCAATAAATAAAAAAAGCAGAACATTGCAAAACAGGATCAGCAAAATGGCCGGAAAAAAAAGATCATAGGCATATGGATAGGCTTCCAGGGCCAGTAGCAGCCAAAGGCAAAAACCGGCGCAAGCCAGCCAGCCCAGGATGGAAACAAGCCAGCCAAGCCAGAAACGTGGAGTATAATCAGCCATGTCCTAGATATCCAGATCCGCAATCGCAAGCGCATTGCGTTCTATAAACTCCCGCCGCGGCTCCACCCTTTCACCCATCAATTCTTCAAAGGCATCCGATGCCGCTACGGCATCATCCACTGAAACCTGCAGCAGGGTTCGATGATCCGGATTCATGGTCGTTTCCCATAACTGCTCGGGATTCATCTCGCCAAGCCCCTTGTAGCGCTGGATATTTATGCCTTTGCGAGCCTCTTCCAGAACAGCGCGCAAAAGAGCGAAAATATCGGGCATATTTTCCTCGCCATCCTTTTTGCGCAATGTGAATCGCAGTCCGCCGCATTCCTTTCGCAAATCGGCAAATTCCTGCCAGACACGCCTGTAAAGCCGCGAAGCAAAGAATTCCTGGCCACGTCGCGTATGATGGCTGCCTGCATTTTCAAAATTCACAAACAACCGTTCCTCGCTTTCTGGCGAAAGCTCATGTTCAATCTGGACGCTATAGCCCCTTTCAAGCAGCCATGCGGCTGCGGCATTGGCAGGCTCGCCCAGCAGGCTTGCAAGCGTGCCTGGCTCCAGTTTTATTGGACACGTGGCGAGGGCCAGAAACAGATCCC
>JAAUYW010000127.1 GCA_014804915.1 Desulfovibrio sp.
AACGCTAAATTCAAGGTTGTTGGCGCATCCTCACGGGCGTTTGGCGTATTTATGAACTCCATAGACACCAATGGCAAGTTTTCCGATCTTCTTGCAGGCACTCTGGATAAAAGCAAGGCCAAAGGCTATGCCGATGATGATGTGGAGAGCATTGTTTCCTGGCTCGCCACGCAGAATGGCGATCAAGTTGAATTTGAAGATGTGCAAGCGCTCTACAAGGGCACCGCGCCTATGGAAAGCATTGTCGATCTTGCGCAGTTTGAAAGCGTTGCCATAACGCCAGACGGTATGCTTGAGCCGTATGCCAAATATTGTTCGGGTGATGTTGTATCAAAAATGAACGGATTGCGCACAGCAATGTGCGCAACAGATGACGAAAAAATCATCGCCAAATTCCAGCAGCAGATAGACACCATGAACGCCAATATTAAGCGCGTCCCGGTGGAGAATATTGTTTTTGGGCTACAAAATAAATGGTTCTCCAGGCAGTATATTTTGGACTATCTGCATGAAAATGGCTATTCAGAGGCCGTTTATGGAGAGATGCGCGATGTTGAGGTGGAAGATTATGACGGCAAAATGATAACACGCAAAGAATTTGTCATTGATCCAGATGCGGTCAATGGTGAGTTCAGGATAAATGGCGTGCGAGGTCGCGAGCCGCAAGGTTTTGTAAAACAGCTTGAGAAATATCTTAATGGCGGAAATATCACTTCCAGCGGCAAAGATGCGCAGGAAAATATCTCTCAATATAAAAGGGACGCGAAGCTGCTTGAATTTGGGTTTGACTCCTGGATGAAACAACATCCTGATTCGGATGATCTGGCAGAAGATTATAGCCTGCGCTTTAATGGCTATGTGCCAGTTGAATATGATACAGGAGATCTGGGTATTGAAGACTTGATTTCTGGAGAAATCACGCCGCATACATACCAAAATGCTGAAGTAAGGCGCTTGTCCGAACAAGGGTCAGGCATTTGCGGATTCGGCACAGGTCTTGGAAAATCATTCACAGCTTTGGCTATGGCCGCTTATAATTACAAAAAAGGCCGCGCAAAACGGACATGTGTGGTTGTGCCTTCCGCCGTACTTGAGAACTGGTATCACGAAGCACGCGCCTTTTACAATGAAAGCTACATGCGGTCAAATGTGCTATTTGTGGGCCTTGAGCCCAAAGTGAGCAAGGATGGCGATATAGAACGCCGCCCGATCCTTGATGTAGATGGTAATCCCAAGACAGGCAAGAATGGCCTGCCGCTGATGCAAGATGTGGTGCGTTTCACCAGGAGTAAGGAAGACATTTTCGCGGCTTTATCCAAGATTCCGCAATCAAACTATTCTTTGGTGGTAATAACCAAAGAGAAATTTCAGTCGATTCCAGTTCGCCCGGAGACCATGAAAGCTTACACAGAGGATATGGTCAAGCGCAATCTAATTTCAGATGCGCAGGCGGATAAGGCGCATCAAAACGCAGCCAAGAAAGGTGGCACCTCATATGCTGAAGACGTGCGCAAGAATCAGCTTGAGGGCCAGTTCAGCAATGAGGGAGGCGCGAAAAAAGGCGAATTGCCCTACCTTGAGGATATGGGGTTTGATTCCATCATTACTGATGAAAGCCATTTCTTCAAAAATTCAATGAAAGCGCAAAAGACCGGCGGCGTTGTGGGAGTACCGAGCCCTGATCCGTCCCAGATTGCTGTTGACATGTCCATAAAATGCGATTGGCTCCGCCGTAATAATAACGGACGAGGGGTGTATGGGTTGACCGCAACGCCTGTTACTAACAGCCCGATTGAAATATTTAACATGTTGAGCCTTGTCGCGCCCAAGGAAGATTTTGAGCAAATGGGCATTTACACGGTAGATGATTTTGTGCGCATGTTCGGAGAAATGGAGGAAAGAGACCGTATTAACGTGGCAAATGATGTGGTTCAAGCAACTACGCTTGTTGGATTCAAAAATCTAGACGGCTTGCGCAATCTCTTTGGCAAATATGTCAATATCAAGACAGTGCAAGATGTAGATGGCGAAATCCATGTGCCAAATGCTTTTGAAACGCAGGAAGAAGTGCCAGTTACAGAAAAAAAAAAAAAAATATACGCCTTATTGCGTCTGGAGGCCAAAGCTGCCGCCAGAGACCCAGATGCTAAAGATCAATGGGAAAAACTCACAGGTGGACAGAAGCCGCGCAGCATGTTTTCAATCATGCGCGATATGGATAGATGCACAACGGACATGGATCTGTATCAGCGTCAAATGACATTTGTTTTTTCCAATACCCATAAAGCGGCTATGGAGAAGCTTTTGCCGACCTTGCCTAAGTCGTTTACCGTTGAAGAAAAAGATGAAGACACTGGCGAAAAAATCAAAGTAACATATGAATATGAGCCTAAAATTATAGACAATGGCGATACTTTTTCCCTTATCGTCCATGAACAGCACGAAGCAGCGGTGCTTGATGCTATGAGGAAAGAGAGTATTGCTGAAAATGAAGTCAATCACCCATTGACAACCAAATATGCCAAACTCATTGAAAATCTGAAGAAGCATATTGAACAAAACGGAAAGCAGATAATCTTCACAGAGGAAAAGAGCCAGCATCAGAAACTTAAAAGGATACTTGTCCACAATCTGCCTTTTGAAGACCAAAACTTTGGCATAATCAATGCTGAAGATGCGGCTGGCGACAAATTGGACAAAATATCAAAGGCGTATAATTCTGGCATAATCCGAATTGTGATTGCCAACAAGAAAGCTGAAGTTGGAGTCAATCTGCAAAAGGGAACAACGGCAATTCACCACCTTACCTTGCCCTGGACGCCAGCCAGCATAAATCAACGGAATGGGCGCGGAGTGCGGCAAGGCAACAAGGTAGAGACCGTTGAAATCTATTACTATCATGGAAAAGGCACATTTGATGCGTACAGGAAGCAGCTTCTGGAATCTAAAGCCAACTGGATCGGCCAACTTTTGAGCGGCAAAGAATCTACCGCTGAAAACGCTGATATTGCTGCACAGGAAGAAATGAACGCATTGATGAGCGGCAATATTGAAGAATATCGCAAAAAGAAGGCGGAGGCTGAAGAAAAGCGCAAAAATGCGGCCAAGAGCCAGCTTGTGAATCGCTTAAAAATGCTTGCTTCAATTCAAAGCAATTTGGCTACGCTTGAAGAAAGGCGCGAAGCGGCACGCCAAAAAGCAAATGCCGCGGTTGAGGAGCAAGAGCTGCGCATAAAGAGATATGAGCAAGGCAACAAGGGTGAAGAAACGGTCAAGAAGGCAAAGGCAGAGCTTGTCAAGCTCCAGGTAAAACTGGCTACGATTGACAAAAAATTTGATGAAGAAAAAACCAAAAGCGAAGCGCAACGCAACATGAACTCGCGGATGTTGCGTGAGGCGGCCAAAAAAGGAGAATTGCCTTTTGATGAGAGCCTGATTGATCATCCTGAAACCTGTCTTATCACCCTGAAAGGTGAAATATATAAAATTGGCGAATTTCTGGAATTTCCCCAAAATGAGGATCGTTATCGGTATTATAGCGAACCTGAAGGCGTGTACCAGATCGAGCAACTTGATCAGGAAAGCAAGGAGTTGATTTTGCGCGATTTGGAGGGATATGGAAGCCTTGTGCGCATAAAGGCGGATAAAGTATCCAACAAGGGCAAAAAGGTCAGCTATTCTGAATCAGAGCTTGCCATAAAGAGATTAATGAGTGGCAATGTCAAATATCAGGATTTGTCAAGCTGCGGTGTTACAAAAGAACAATTCCTTGAAAATCTTGATACATTGTCGCTGGAAGTGTCATGGGGCGCAATAATGCAGAAGCCTTCCGGCGAATATCTGTTTGTCAATTCCTTGCATGATATTGAAGACGATTTGCGTTTCGTATGGCCAGAGCCAGAGAACGAGGATTTTCGTAAAAAAGCTCTTTTATTATGGCTCCATGAAGAAAGAGAGGGCGGATATAATGATTCAAGTGATTTGATGCGCAAGTTTTTTGGGAATGATTTTGCCACGCTTGCATTGGAGTATGGTCGTAAGGCAAGTCCAGTTGAAATAAATACAGTTATTCGTACAGCATGGGATAATTTTTGGAATAGGGCCGCTGATAACCCGGTTTACAAGATAAAATTGCAGGCAGGAGAAACAGCTTGGATAAGCAATGCGCTTCTTCAGTCTGCAATGGATATCTTTTCTAATAATGGTTACGATAACAAGCAAGACATGGAACAAGCTGTCAATGATTTTGCAGCCGCTAAAGCCACTGAATTGCGGAGAGTGGCTGATGATGCCAAAAAGGCCGCAGAAGAGCAGGCGCAAGCCAAATTGCGTGAAAGTAAGAATTACAAGGAGATCCCAGGAGATATTGATACAAAATTCAAAGAGCTGGGAATGACGATTTGCTATAATACCCAGGATACAAGGTTAAAAATGAAAGCTGGCACACAAAATCTCCCCGCTTTTACGCGGATATTTGTTCAGGATTCGGCAGGGATTGGCGGTAAATTGTTTCGCGCTAAAGAGGATATTAAAAGGTCTTTTAAGGCTGAATATACAACGCAATGGAAGGAGCGCTTTGGTTCATGGTGGCATATGGGCGCGGATATTGATCTGAATAGCCTGTACGATGCTATTGCTGGTTAAAGGTGGTAGGCATGGGTAAATTATATAAGCCGGATAAAATGGAACTGGAAGCGCTTCGGAGAGAGGCGACACAAGATGGTAAAGTATCCGAAGCTGAGTGGGTAAAAAAGAATATTGAGCTGACAGCAGGGATACTCCGTAGGGATCCGCTCCGGTATCGATCCTATGGGCCATACTGGTGGATTGTCAAACAGTCAATGATCAGTCATGGCCTTGATGAGTTCGGCGATTTTGTAGATCGTGAGTGGTTTGAACAGGCCGATTATGGTAGCGAATTTTATAATTTGCTGGCCGGATTGCTCTATAGCAACGCGGCCATGGATGCGGGCCTGATTTATTCTAATGCGCACATAATCCATTTTGAGCCAGAAGATCCTGAAAGCGAGCATGATGTGTTTGAATATGTGGTAGCTGATGACCGGATGGAATCGCTGGCAATCCAGGATACTATCAAATAAAGTTTGCCATGAGAAAGAAAGATAATGAAGCAAGCATTAATTCTGGTTATCCCTCCCTGGGTGATATTAAAACGGCCAGTGATACAGAGTCCTCCTCGCTTACATCAATATTCCCTGCTTGGGGGGAAGTAGCCAATAGAGAAGCAGTAATGGTGGGCTTACCCACTACAGGGGCAGCCTATTTTTCTGGCTTCTCCGGCACTGCAAATTCTGCTGACCAAACTTGGACAAATTTGGGACAAGTTACGGCAGGAGATAAAATGCCACTAAAAAGGGTATTGCCTGTACAGCGGGGTGCGAGATATGCGGTTCTGCGCTTTATGGCAAAAGACCCTACCATAGATTCCGCTATCAAGATGCACATTTCCAATGCCTTAAGTTCAAAATCAGACACTGTGGACAGTGTATTTATCAAGGAGCGCGATCCAGAGGCAAAAACTGATAAAATTGTGGCTGATCTGCGCACGGTCCTCATGCCGATTATCAATAAAGACTTGAATGAATGGGCACGCAAGGCAGCCGTATATGGGTCTTGTTTTGCGCGTGTTTATGGTGCGCCTAGCATTGGGATCAAGAATGTACGGTGTGATTATTACACTCACCCGCGCTTCATCCAAAAATATGAAAAAGCTGGCCGTCTGGCAGGCTTTACCACCACCTATCAGGGAACAAACTCATACTCAAAACAGTTACGCCTGCTTCCTCCCTGGACTTTTGTCGGTTTTGAAATACCGGAATGGGAAGACTACGAAAATATAGAGCCTATCAATGTCGGTGGAATACCTGTTGATCTGGCGGTGGAGGACGCAGGAATTGAAGGTCTGGTTGAATCGCAGGAATATGGCACTTCGCTTATCGCTACTGCTTATGGCCCCTGGATGGACTTGCTGGATGCGCTTTGCTCATTAAAAATGAGCAGGCGCAATGCGGCCAGGCTTGAGCGCATTATTGGCGTTACCACTGGCAAACTGGACCCGGAAAGAGCCGCATATTATCTGGATATGATAGCCGAAAGAATCAGCAATGCTTCAGATGAAGTGCAAGAACAATCTTTTCTTGATGGCAATGTCCAGACTGTTGTAAATCACTATATACCCATGTTCACTGAAAAAGGCGGTATTCAGATTGATTCAGTTCAAGGCACCCCGGATATAAACGGGCTGGAAGATGTGCTTTTTCATGTAAAGCGGCTTGGGTCCGCTATTGGAGTTGATCCTTCCCTGTTAGGCTTTGGGGATATGCTTTCAGGAGGTCTGGGAGATGGCGGATTTTTCCGTATGTCAGTCATGGCCGCTGTGAAGGCAGATTTGCTCCGCAAGGCCATAAAAAACGGCATACACCGTTTATGTGAAATTCATATCGCCTACAAATACGGCAAGGTTTTTACGCCTGATGAATGTCCCTGGGTAATCGGGTTTAACGCTGTAAACACAGCCATTGAGCGTGAAGAACAGGAAACTATGGAGAGCCGGTCAAATCTGGCTGGCGGCATTATTGGCGCGATTGCCACAATCGATCAGGAATTTACCATTGCGGATAAAAGGGAGCTTGCTCGTTCAATATGGAAGCTGATACGACTTGATGATGAGGAATTTGAGAAGGTATTTCCAGAGAAGAAGCAAAAGGAAGCTGAAGCCGTTGAAGCGAAAGCAGCCGCCGCTGGAGAAGAGGGAGAATTTTAGGAGGGGATATGGGAAAGATCATTGATTGCTCTTTTTCCCTTTTGGACACACAACGCAAGTACACCGGCACTCACAGAAAATATATTATAGAGAACGCCAGAAATATCTGCTATTCGCCAGTTACAAGAGAAAAAATCAGCAAGCGGGAAGCATACGGTTTTTATGGCCATGGCCGCAGGGTGCTTTGTGGGCGCCCTAGTCTGGAAGTGCAGGAAGTGGATGTGATAACTTTGCCAGACGGCAAACAGGCAATGGTCAGCAATATACCCAGCAATGTAACCATAAAATTTGAAATTGATGAATCCGGGACGGTTACTCATTCGCAGGAAATTCTGGACACTGAAACTGGCC
>JAAUYW010000128.1 GCA_014804915.1 Desulfovibrio sp.
CCTTTACCCTGCGCCTGCGAGATCGCGAGCGCAGGCTGATTCGCAAGATTCAGGGCGCATTGCAGAGAATTGAAGATGGCACTTATGGCGTTTGCGAGGAATGTGGCGAGGATATCAGCCTGGCCAGACTCAAGGCGCGGCCTGTTACCCGTCTTTGCATCCATTGCAAGGCGCGGCAGGAGGAAGATGAGCATAATCGGGGCTAGATCCGTCAGGGCGCTGCCCTTCCTTTTTTTTCTTGTGCTCTGCTCGCTGCCCTGCCTTGCGGCTTCCGATCTGGAAGAGTCCCATGAGAGGGGGGAAGCGGCTGAAGAGGCCGAGAAAACAGGGCCGACGCAGGATCAGGCCTGGGAGGCCATCTGGAGCGGACAGCGGGAGCGCGTCAATGAAATGCGCGAAACTGCGCTCAGGATGAGCGACAGTTTCGCCGAGCAGGCGCAGACGCTGGACAAGCGCCTGCAGCCGTTCAGGGAGGAATCCAGGCGTCTGCTTGTGTTTGCCCAGACTTTCAGCAATTACCCAAACCCGCTTGAAGCTGTGGCTCGCCGCATGGCTGCCACGATCCAGAACCTTGATCTTGTGCTTGAGCCTGTCACTCTGGCCAGGTCAGAAGCTGAAGGCCTGCTTGAGCAGGTTAACCAGATTGCAGCAAGCTTGCCCGAGGAGGTGGACAGAAGCACCCTGTCCAGGGAAATGCGGGCGTTTATCAGCGATATCAACCAGACGCGGCTGCGCCTGACTGCCGTGCTTGCCCAGTATAATTCGCTTTTGCCCTCGCTTGGACTCGAGAAAAAGTTATCCGCAGCCAGAGCCGACATTAACGCCCGTTTGCCCGGTCTCTGGAAAGAATATTATTTGCAGCGGCCTGTGCCGTGGTTGAGTCCCGATAGCTGGATTCATCTCGGGCGCGATGTTTCTTACTCCTTGCAATCCCTGGTGTTGCGGCTGCCAGTGGAATTGCCGGGCAGCGCGCCGCAATGGGGCACTGCGATCCTGAGATTTTTCATTGGCCTGTTTTTCGCTGGCGCGCTTTCATTAATTCTGCGCAGCAAGCTGCTTGACAAGGATTCCCCGGTAGCGGAAAAGCATATTTTCAGCATTGCCATGCCCTGGCTGGTTCTTGGCTTTGCGCTTCTGGGCAGCGCGCTGTCTTCGACAGGCGAATTTTTTCGCCTGTTTCTGGCCGTAGGCAGCGCGTGCGTGCTTGTGGGCCAGGTGTATCTGGCCTGGGATTTGCGCAGGCTGCAGTACCCTACGCTCACAAGGCCCAGACCGCCATTTTTGCGGTTGTTGCCGCTCGCCTTTATAGCCTACGCGTTGCTGTATTTGCCCCTTACCGCTGCCCTTGGCCTGGTTTTATGGAGCGCCATCATTGTGTGCGCGCTCTTTCTCCAGCGGCGGCGCAAAAAGCGCGATTACGGACCCGCGTCGCTTGAAACGGGGGTCCTTGATTGCGATGCGATAGTGATCTGGATCTGTCTTTTCCTCGCGCTCTCTGGCCTGCATATATACAGCATGGCGCTTTATATCGCCTACGTCTCCCTGTCCGTCGCCCTGGAGCTTTCCGTAGCGGGCATGACTGTAGTCAGCAGCTTCAATGAACACTTGCCGCAGGAAGGGGCCAGGGCAGTGCTGGCCCGGCTTCTGGTTGCGCTGGCGGCTCCATTCGTGCTCATTCTCGCTGTGGCCGGCGTTTGTCTCTGGGTGGCGATGCTGCCCGGGGGAACATATCTTTTGAGCGAATATGCGCTCAAGGGAGTCAGCGTTGGCGCAACCCAGTTTAACATCATCCAGATTTTGCTGATAATCAGCGCATTCTATTTGACGCGCACAGTAGTGTCGATGGGCACGCGTCTGCTCGCGCGCCTGCCGCAGCAGGGCATTCATTTCGATGTTACCCTGATTACCCCGCTTCAGACTTTTCTCACATACGCGGCCTGGGCCCTGTTTGGGCTGTTTGTGCTTCATGCGCTGGGTATGAGCCTGAGAAATCTGGCCGTGATTGCCGGCGGCCTGTCTGTGGGCATCGGCTTTGGCATGCAGACCATAGTCAATAATTTCTTTTCAGGGCTGATTCTCATTTTTGGACGCACATTGCAGGTAGGCGATGTTGTGGAAGTTGGCGGCCTGACTGGCAGGGTGCGCAAGGTCAGCATTCGCGCCACGATGATTGAAACCTATGATAACGCGGTTATTTATGTGCCCAACTCGGAATTCATGTCCGGCCGGCTGATTAACTGGACCAGCTTTAGCCGCAGTGTGCGCAAGCAGGTCAATGTGGGCGTGGCTTATGGCTCTGATACGGAAAAAGTGATCAAGCTTTTGATTTCAACAGCCAAAGATCATGAAAATGTGCTTAAATATCCGGTTCCTTCCGTGATTTTTGCCGACTTTGGGGCAAGCACCCTCGATTTTCAGCTGCGTTTCTGGGTCAAGGATTATGAGCTGGGCGCAAGGACAATGTCCGATATCCGCCTCGCGATCAACAAGGTGTTCGCGCAGGAGAATATTGAGATAGCCTTCCCGCAGCTGGATGTGCATCTCAAGGATATGCCGGAAGATACAGAGAGGCCGGAGCAGGGAACGCCAGGCGATACGGCCGCAGAAACGCCTGAAAAGTCCGCGCCCCAGGCAGGGGAGGCTGGCGGCCCAGGGCCGGAGCCAGCTGTCTAGACGCGCTTGAATAGCCTTTCCAGACTGGCCAGGTTCCAGCGCAGGGCGCAGGGCCGGCCGTGGGGGCAAAAATCGGCATCCTGAAGCGCGCTCCATTGTCGCGCAAGCTCATGCGCCTCATCCGGGCTGAGCTTCTGTCCGGCCTTGATGGCCGCATGGCAGGCCATACTGGCCGCAATGTCATCAAGATCTTCTTTCAGGCCTGACAGGACTTCAACCAGGAATTCCCTGGCTTCGGAACGCGATAGCAGCGCCGTAGTAGAGTCGACAAGAAGGCTGTCTTTTTCCAGCCGGAACTGGAAGCCCATTTTTTCCAGCTGGCTTGCGATTCGCGCAAGGCATTCCTTTTTTGGCTCATCCAGATTTAATTCAATAGGCAGCATCAGGCGCTGGCTGGCGGAAAGGCTGCCTGATTTTATGCGTTCAAAAAGAATGCGCTCATGAATCGCGTGCTGATCCAGCAGCAGGAGTCCGCCCGCCGGGTCGCGCATTACAAGATAAGTATCGCCGATCTGGCCAAGAAAAGCTGGCAACTGTTCCGCAAGTCTGTCCGGCCTGGGCTTCCGGGCGCTGTCCTGCGTAACAGCGAAAGGCGCTGGCGCGACGGGACGGGCGTCCGGGGAGAGACGGGGCTGGGCTGGCTCTTCGGCAAGCAAATGGCGCGGCGCTGGCTGTGTGATTTCCCAGTCGCCTTGCGCAGGCTGTGTCTTTTTCGGGGTCAGCTTGCGCCTTTCCATGCGCCCCCAGAAGCCTGGCTCGGGCTGCTCATCGGAAAAGGCTGCGGAGCTCGCACTCCCCTCCCCCTGGAAAGCATGGCCAAGCGCGCCAAAAACGGCTGAAAAAATTGCCGATTCATTGCGAAAGCGCACTTCTGTCTTTGCTGGATGCGCATTGACATCAACGTCAGCGGGATTAATATCAACAAACAGGACAAGCTGTGGATAATCCCGCCCTGGCAGTTTGCCGCGATACGCCTCGCGCACGGCTGCAAGCAGGCGCTTGTCATTTACGGCGCGTCCATTTACATAGAACAGGATGCGATCCGGTTTCGGCTGGTGGAGACAGGGGGGCGCTGCCAGGCCGCTGATGGTGATTCCATGCATGGTTGCATTGACTTCCAGCAACTCATCAACGATTTCGGCGGGCCAGATTTGCCTCAGCCTCTCGCGCAAATCCTGGTCTTTGCCAAAACGGATCAATTGGCGTTCGCCGGCAAAAAGGCTGAATGCAGGTTTTAATTGCGCAATGGCAAGACGGACAAGCCAGTTCTGGGCGCGTTTGAGTTCTGTGGAGGGGTTTTTCAGAAATTTCAGGCGCCCTGGCATGTTTGCGAATAAATCCCGGGCTTCCACGATGGTGCCTTTCCGCAGCTGGGCATGGCCGGTTTCGCGTATTTGCCCGTGCTCAACAGAGATGCTATGGGCAATGCCCGGGGGGTTGTCGTCTGTCTCGCTATAGGAGATTATCCGGAATTTGGAAACAGACGCGATGCTTGGCAGCGCTTCCCCGCGGAAGCCATAGGAGCGGATGGCGTCCAGATCGGACAGCGAGCTGATTTTGCTGGTCGCATGCCGTGTGACTGCAAGTTCGAGTTCGCTTGCGGGGATGCCGGAGCCATTGTCCTGGACGCGGATTAGCGTCTGGCCACCGTTATCCAGACGCGCGTCAATCTGTGTCGCGCCTGCGTCAAGGCTGTTTTCAATCAGCTCCTTTAGCACAGAGGCCGGACGCTCGACTACTTCTCCAGCTGCGATCTGATTGCAAAGTTCCGGAGGCAAAAGCCTGATAGGCTGTGAACGGGTAGGCATAGGAGGTATGTTAGCAATGCGCGATAAATCTGACAAGCCAAGGCCGGTGGCGCGCAAGCGCGCGCCCAGGCGCCCAAGATCCAGGAAAATGGAAGATTTTGGAACAAAACTGGCTGCTGCGCCACAGGGATACGATCCAGAGCTGCTTTATGTTGAGTGTGGCCGCTGCGGGGCGCCAGTGCTCTGGGAGCCCGGGCGCGCGACAGCGCTTTTGAGCCATGCCGGCGTTGACCCGCTTGAGATTGACGCTTCCTGCCTGCTGGTTACTGATGCCTGCCCAGCCTGTGGCGCTTCCGAGGAATATTCCGTGCGCATTTGCCGGGTCAGCGACAGGCATCCGGACGAGATGCCCCCAACGCATGGGCACGCCTGAGTTTTCAGGCGGCTGTTCTCGCGCTTTCCCGGTGCCCCTGCCTGGTCGCATAAGCCACATTGTGTCTTGTCAGGATGCCGAGCAGACATGTCCAGGTCTGTGCCAAAAGGTGCCTGCAATGGCTTTTGTCCGGCCCGGCCGGGTTGTCTTCATCTATGATTATGCCGCAATGGATTGATCCCCATTTTTCCTCGCAGATATCCTTGAACCAGTCAACGAACTCTTCCTGAATTATCTTGGCTTCCACAAGCTCGCTGCCTGCCTCCACATCCGGCCCCACCAGATAGGAGATGACACAGCAGCCGCCGGTTAAAATGCCGCAGGCATCGCCGCTCTGGCCAATGCCGTGGCAAAGCCCCCCGAGCGAGCGGACGAGATCATGATTTTCGCGGCCTTGCGCGCCAAGAATCAGCAGCGCAAGAATCTGGCTGCAGCAGTATCCCTTTTGGGAGAGTGTCTCGATGGCGCTTTCCAGTGGTTCAAGGGCATTCATGTAATTTTCCTCTTTTGCCTGAAGTTTGTACAGGAGGGGTGATTATAGCCTTGCCAACAATACTTTTATAAATCTGACAACGCAAGCGCGTCCTTTGCCGCAAAGCGGGCGTTGCTTGCAACCGTTCTTTAAAAAGTGCAAGATTGCGCTGTTCGCAAGGCAGGTGAAATGGAAGAGAAATTAAGGGAAAAAATTGACAGTATCGCGCAGAATCGCGCAAGCGAGGCAGTAGCGGTATGCAATTCCGATTCTGGCGATGCGGCGCGGCAGAATGAGGCGTTGTATGATTTGCGGCTTGAAACTGTAAGGGATGCCGCTGAACTGGCTGGCGCAAAGCCAGGGGAAGAGCGGCTTTATGAGCTTGCGCAGGCATTGCCTGCCTATGATATTTCCTCCCTCTACCAGACGCGGGCATCATTGCTTTCTCTTGTCAGCTCTGTGCTGGCTGGCTGGCTTCTGGGCGGTTTTCTGGCGACGGTGCTGGGCATTTTCGGCCTTGGAGGAGAGATTTTGCGGCCAATGGCAATATTGGCCTGCTTATGGGTTATGGAATATTTCAGCGCCAATCCCCGGGCCCGCAGAATAGGGCTTGCAGCGCTCGGGCTTGGCGGCCTGGCAAGACTGGCCGCCGGCCTTGCTTCCGGAGCAGCGCGTATCGCAAGCTTTGGGAGTATTCGCCA
>JAAUYW010000129.1 GCA_014804915.1 Desulfovibrio sp.
GCGCATCCTGAAAAAACCGCGCGTGATTACATGTCCTCGCCCGTGATTGGCATTGAAGCCACAGCCACTATCCGCGCCGCAGACGAGCTGATGCTGCATTTCGGCCTCAAGGCCATACCGGTTTTCCAGCCTGGCACGCGAATTTGCGCCGGCCTGCTTGACGCGCAAACCGCCGCGCGCGCGACTGGGCACGGACTTGGCGATGAGCAGGTTCTGGAATACATGCAGCGCCGCGTGGTCACGCTTGGGCCAGACGCGCTTCTCAGCGACCTGGCCGAAGTCATCATTGGCGGCAGGCAGAGGCTTGTGCCCATAGTTGAAAAGGAAGAGGTCGCAGGCGTTGTAACCAGGACAGACCTGATCAATGTCTTCGCAAATGAATACGGCAGTCTCGGAGGAGTTAAAAAACAGGCAGCGAAAAAACAGAATATCAGCAAATTGCTGCGCGACCGGCTGGATGGCGAAAGCCAGCGCGTGCTCAGGCTGGCCGGCGAGCTGGGCAAAAAAATGCGCCTGCCTGTTTATGCTGTCGGCGGTTTTGTAAGGGACATCCTTATGGACAAGCCGACCCAGGATATCGATATCGTGGCCGAGGGCAATGGCATCGCCTTCGCCCGCGAGCTGGCAAGGGCGCTTGGCGGCCGCGTGCGCGAACACCAGAAATTCCTGACGGCAGTTGTGATTTATCATGATTCCGCAGGCGTGGAGCGGCATGTCGATGTGGCCACAGCCAGACTGGAATACTATGAATATCCGGCCGCGTTGCCAACGGTTGAGCTTTCCTCGCTAAAGATGGATCTCCTGAGGCGCGACTTTTCCATTAACGCGCTTGCAGTAAGGCTTGATGGCGATTTTTATGGCGAAGTCGAAGATTTTTTTGGCGGCCGCCGGGATCTGAAAGACAGGCTGATTCGGGTGCTCCACACCCTGAGCTTTGTGGAAGACCCCACGCGCTGCATTCGCGCGGTGCGCTTTGAGCAGCGCTACAAATTCCGCATTGGCCCGGGCACAGAAAAACTGATCAGGAACATCCTCCCAAAACAGCTGCTGGAAAAACTTTCTCCTGAAAGGCTGTTCAATGAAATCCGGCATCTCTGCAATGAAGAGTCTGGCGCAGCCTGTTTCGAGAGGCTGGACAATCTGGGAATTCTCAAAACGCTCAATCCCCTGCTCGCGCTCACGCCGCAAAGAAGAAGCGGACTCAAAAGGGCTCAGGAGGTTCTGGCCTGGTACAGGCTCCTGTATTTTGACAGGGAGCCGGAGGCCTGGATCTGCTATTACTATGCCCTTACGCGCGGTCTCAATTATACTGACGCTGCTTCCGCCTATGCCGCGCTGGGCCTGCCGCCCGCGCAAAAAACGGAAGTCCTGCAGCAAAGGGAAAAACTGCGAAGCATGAAAAGCCGCCTGCTTGACTGGCAGGCAAAGGCTGACAAGGGCATGATGCGCATTAGCCAGCTCTGCAACATGCTCAAGAGCCTGAATGCTGAAACGCTGCTGCATGCGATGGCAATTTTTGAAAATGAGGGCCTTGAAAAGAATATTTCCCGTTTTATAACCCGCTGGCAGCATGAAAAGCCGGACATCAATGGCCATGACCTGAAAAGGCTGGGCATTGAACCCGGGCCGATCTATGGCGAAATATTACGAGCCGTGCTTGAAGCCAAACTGGACGGCGCTGTTACGACGCCAAAAAGCCAGCTCGGATTCGCGCTTGAATACTTCAAAAAGCAGCAGGGCCGCCAGAATGAGGCTTGCCGGAACAATAAAGATTAGTTAAGCTGGCACAGTCATGAAACAGCTTTGGGCACCCTGGAGAATAGATTACATTCTTGGGCCAAAACCGGATGAATGCGTCTTTTGCCTGCCTTCGCCTGCGGAAGACGAAGAAAGGCTGGTGCTTTATCGCGGCAAAAGCTGCTTTGTGATCATGAACAAGTTTCCCTATAACAATGGCCACATAATGGTTTGCCCCTACCGCCATGTCATGGCCATAGAGGATCTGACCCCGGAAGAAAGCGGCGAGGCAATGAGCCTGCTCCAGCGCTGCGCCACAATCCTCAGGGAACATTTCCATTGTGAAGGCATAAATATCGGCTTGAACCAGGGGCAGGCTGCCGGGGCAGGCGTGCGCGAACATCTGCATTTTCATCTTGTGCCGCGCTGGAATGGCGATTCATCCTTTATTGCGGTGATGGATGAAGTGCGGACAATGCCCCAGCATCTTTCGGAAACCTACAAGGCGCTAGCGCCCAAATTCAAAAAGCTCGCGCAAGCCGCGCCCTGAGAACAGGCTCCGGGCCACTGGCTCAGACAAGGAGTAACCCATGCGCTATATCAAGGTTCTTGTACTGGCAGTTTTCCTGTTCCTGGCCCTGATTTTCTTTTTCCAGAATCAGGGGCCGCTGTCCCAGGAGATGGAGATGACGCTCAATCTCTTCTTCATTCCGCCCATGACATCAATCAAGCTGCCATTCTACTTCATTGTGATAGCGGCTTTTTTTGTTGGCGCCATGCTTACCCTTTTCTGGCTGGTCTGGGACAAGTTCGTCACTTCATCAAAACTGATGAAAAGCAAATGGAACGCATCCAGGCTGGAGCATGAGATCCAGCAGCTGAACAGGAAGCTGGATCTGGCCAATGAGCGTCTGGCCAGCAGGGCGGCGGAGGATGCGAAAAAAGAGCCGGAAACCGCCGCCAATGCCGGCTCCAGGGCGCTGCCAGCCTCGGCGGACGCGCCTGTAGATGAGCGCGGCCACGCCGGCAACGCCTGATTTTAACGCAGACATTGAACCCGGGCAATTCAATGTCTGAAGTTGCGCATGATGAACAACTCACGCCCATGTTCAGGCAGTATCAGAGCATCAAGAAATCCTATCCTGATGCTCTGCTTTTTTTTCATTTGGGCGATTTTTTCGAGCTCTTTTTTGAAGACGCCCTGATTGCCAGCAAGGAATTGCAGCTCACTCTCACCAGACGGGGAAAGGGCACAAAAAATGAGGCGCCAATGTGCGGCGTGCCCCATCACGCCTCCCAAAGCTACATTGCGCAGCTTGTTGACCGCGGCTACAGCGTGGCCATCTGCGAACAGGTCGAAGATCCCAAAAAAACAAAGGACATAGTCAAGAGGGCCGTAACAGCAGTAATCACGCCAGGCACAATTCTGGATGAAACGGCGCTTGGCCTGAAAAGCCACAATTTTCTTGGCGCGGTCGTAATCGGGCTCAATGATTCCTGCGGGTTTGCCTGGGCGGATATATCCACTGGCCAATGGAGCGGCATTGAATTCAGGCGCCAGGCCAGCATGTGGCAGTGGGTGCAAAAACTGGCCCCGCGCGAGCTCCTGATCATGGATGGCCAACATCCGCCAGCAGGCTTCAATGCCGAGGGCATCCGGCTTGTGCGCCAGCCGGCCATCAAGTTTGAACTCAGGCGCGCGACTGAAAGACTGCTCCAGGCGCAGGGAGTAAAAGAGGTGGGCGCGCTTGGGCTTGAAGACAAGCCAGGCCTGACCAGGGCCTGCGGCGCGATACTCGCCTATCTGGATTCAACGCAGGCTGGCGCGGCGGCGCAACTGATGCCATTTCAGCCGCTTGATCCTGGAAAAAGGCTGCTGATTGACGAATTCACGGAACGCAACCTGGAGATATTCAAAAAGCTGAATGGCCAGAAGGGCAAGGGCACACTCAGGCATTTGCTTGACCAGACGATAACCCCGATGGGCGGCCGCCTCCTGGAAGACATGCTGCGCCATCCTTTCCGCGAACTCAGGCCAATCCGCCAGATACAGGAAGCCGTGCGCTGGTTTTTTCTTGATGATGCCCAGCGCGGGCGGCTCCGGGCCAGCCTCGCGGACATTCTTGATCTGGAGCGCATTATCATGCGCATTTGCCTGGGGCGCGCCAGGCCGCGCGATTTTTTCAGCCTGCGCCAGACGCTCGAGGCCATCCCGAAAATCACGGAACAGTTTTACAGCATTGGCCTGAGCAACCTGCCGGGCCCCATTGCCCTTTTGCTGAATAATCTCTCCGGTCTTGAAGACCTTGCGAAATGGCTTGGCGACGCGCTGGCGGACGAGCCGCCCCAGGGCGCAGGCATCAGGGGAATGTTCAAAAAGGAATTCAATGCCGCCCTGGCAGAGCAGTGCGACCTGCTTGAGCACGGCGAGGAGCGGCTGGCCGAGCTTGAAGCCAGGGATCGCAAGGAAAGCGGAATCGCGAAACTGCGCCTCGGCTATAACCGGGTTTTTGGCTATTATTACGAGGCGCCGCGTTCCAGCCTGAAAAATGGCCTGCCCGATCGCTTTGTCCGCCGCCAGTCGCTGGCCAATGCGGAGCGCTTCAGCACAGAAGAACTGAAACAGCTCGAAGAAGACATCCTGGCTGCCGAAGAACGTCGCAGCGAGCTGGAAAATGAGCTTTACGGCCATGTCGCCGAGCATGTCGCTGCGCAAAAAAGCGCCATTCTGCAGGTGGCGGACATGCTGGCCCAGCTTGATTACTGGCAGAATCTCGCCGAAGTCGGCAGACGTGAAAACTGGACAATGCCGGAGCTGGATGACAGCGGCGAAATCCACATCATTGAAGGCAGGCATCCGGTAGTTGAATCGATCATTGGCGCGGCGAATTTTGTGCCCAACGATTTTCATATGGATGCGGAGCGGCGGCTATGCCTGATCACCGGGCCCAACATGGCAGGCAAATCCACTGTATTGCGCCAGATCGCGATAATCTGCCTTCTGGCGCAAATGGGGAGCCCGGTTCCGGCGGAACAGGCGCGCCTGGGAATTGTTGACCGCCTGTTCAGCCGCGTCGGCGCGTCGGACAATCTCGCCCAGGGACAAAGCACCTTCATGGTCGAGATGATGGAAACAGCGCGCATCCTGCGCCAGGCAACGCGGCGCAGCCTGATCATCCTCGATGAAATCGGGCGCGGCACAAGCACATACGATGGCATGGCCATAGCATGGGCCGTGGCGGAAGATCTGGCCAGCCGCTGCCAGCGGCAGCTGCGGACGCTTTTCGCAACCCATTACCATGAGCTGACCGCCCTGGAAAACCAGATTGCCGGCGTTTTCACAATGAATATCACGGTTGGCTCCTATGACAACAGGGAGATTCTCTTTCTGCACAGGCTGGTGCCCGGTCCGGCTGACAAAAGCTACGGAGTCGAAGTCGCGCGCATGGCAGGCATTCCCTATCCAGTTGTGCAGCGGGCACGGGCTATCCTGGCTGCGCTTGAGCAAACCAAAACGCAAGCGCCTGCACTTATCGGACTGCCTGGCCTCACTACCGGAAAAATAGCCAAGAACGCCGGCATTTGCGCAAGGCTTGCCAAACTGGATCTGGAAAGCATTACGCCCGAAGCCGCGCTCGCAATCCTGCGCGAGCTGCAGCAGGCCTGCCGCGATGCCTGACGCGCTTCTGGCCCTGCAAATCATTGCCGAGCAGAAAATCCTGGAGGCAATGCAGGCAGGCGCATTCGACAACTTGCCAGGCGCCGGCAAACCATTGATCCTGGAAGATCTGGGCCATGTGCCTGAAGAATTGCGCATGGCATACAAAATTCTCAAAAATGCCGGCTGCGTGCCAGAGGAAATCGCGCAACGCAAGGAAATAGCCAGACTTACGGAAATGCTGGCCAGTTGCGGGGATGAAAAAGAGAAAATTGCCGCAATGCGCAAGCTGCGCTGGCTGCTGGACAAAACGCGGCTGGGAGCCAGACGCAACGCCATGCTTGAGGCAAATGACGAATAC
>JAAUYW010000130.1 GCA_014804915.1 Desulfovibrio sp.
ATTCCCCACCTCTCCTGGTTTGCGCAGCAAGGCCTTTGGCGCCGGGGCGGCAATGGCTCAGGACTTTTCTGTGCCGTTTCCGCCATTTTGCGGAGCCGCCCGGGCTTCTTCGCTGCCCTGGCCCCCCCGCTCCAGACGCTGCGCCCATTTGGCAAGCTGGCTATGCTGGTTTTTAATTTCCTTTATGCGCGATTCCGCCAGGGTTTCGCGCGCCTTGGCATAAATGTCAAAAGCTAGCAGCGCGATCGTGTCCAGGCGCGATTCTGCCGCAAGATATTCGTCCAGCTGGTTTGCCGCGAGCATCTCTCCAAGCGCGAGCTCGCGCAGGGCCGGCTTCATCAGGTAAAACACGGCCAGGCTTTCGCCAGGGCTGAATTTCTGGACAGCGCGCAGTTTTACAAAGCGGTCAACCGCCGCCTTGACTTCTGCTTCATCCACTTCCTCCCCTGCGAGCGCGTCGTATATCGCATTCGCGGCCTGGCGCGTCATGTGCGCGACCGGATTGGTGAAAGGGTCATTCCTTGTGCGCAAAAAGCCGCCAGTTTCAAGAGGATAGGTTGTGAATACGGCCTCCACCCACTTGTCAACAACCGCTTTTTTGTGATTGCGCAAAATTTCCCTGGCGTCCATCTGTCGCCTGCCATCCGCTTTTATGCCAGTTGTGAATGACCAACTTTATAAGAGGCAATTTGGCGTTGCGTCAAGCCCGTTTCCGGAAATTTCAGGCCCCGTTCTCCAGACTGGTTGCCTCAAAGGCTCGCCTGTGGAATGATGCCTTGTCATGAATAACTTTTACGCTGGAGGACTTATGCGTATTTTTGCGGCCTTCGCGCTTGCGCTCGCGCTGGCCCTGCCCGCAACCGCGGCAGAAGTGGGCAAATTGCAGCTTCCGGATGATATCACGCTTGCCCAGGCACAAAAAGTCATGGCTGGCGCTCTGGCATTTGCTGAAAAACAGGGCGTACCTATGAATATCGCCATTGTAGATGCAGGCGGCAACCTGAAAGATTTCTGCCGGATGGATGGCGCATTTCTGGGCAGCATTGACATATCCGCCAAAAAGGCTAAAACAGCGCGCTTTTTCAATATGTCAACAGCCCAGCTTGGCGCGGTTTCGGGCCCTGGCCAGGAATTGTATGGCATTGAAACCACAAATAACGGCCTCGTTGTTTTCGGGGGCGGAGAATTGTTGCGAAACAGGGATGGCGTTATCATTGGCGCAATCGGCGTGAGCGGCGGTTCTGTAGCCGAGGATGCCAATGTCGCTCGAGCCGGAGTGGAGGCCCTGAACAAATAGCGGCCGATCATGGGGGCCGGAAAGGCGGAAACACGGCGCGTTCTGACGCCAGCCGAGCTGGAGTCGCTTACTGACGCCTGGTCGATCTGGATAGGGGAAGCGGCGACTCCAGGACGCAGGCTGGCGCGCCTCAGGCTGCACCTGTTTTTCCTGCTGGCCCGTTTTGGCGGCTTGCGCCTGGCCGAGATCGCGTCGTTCACGCCGAGTCAGCTTGATCTGGCAACCGGATACCTGCGTCTGGAAGATCGCGGCCTCTTTATGCCGGCAGGCGCGATGCGGGCGGCCAGGCGCATCCTTGCCCTGGCCGAGGCCGGAAATCCCGAGTTTTTGCGGCTTGATTCAGGCTTCTTGCGCCGCGCCTTTTATGGGGTTGCCGAGCTGGCAGGGCTGCCGCCAGCCCTTTGCGCCCCGCGCGCGCTTCGCTATGCCCGCGCCAATGAACTGCTGGCAATGCGGATGCCTCTCGAGCTTGTAGCCAGATCGCTCGGTTTTAAAAATCCGCTGCAGCTAGCCGCGCTCTTCCCGCCAGCTTGTGAAAACGCGGACAATTCGCCAAACAGTCTGGCTGGACTTGTGCTGCGCCTGGAAGCAGGCCAGCGCAGCGCGCGGCTCCTGATTGAGCTGGCGCCAGGGACGTATTTGCAGGTCATCAGCCCTCTCGCCGATCTGCTCGCCATTGAGCCCAGGCCAGGTCACGCAGCCAGACTTCATATTCCGCCAGCCTGTATTTTTCCGGCTGCCAATTTTCCGGACTCTGAAAACCGCCTTGCCTGCGCCCTGGCAGACATCACGGGCGATCAATTTGAAATTTGCCTGACGCTCGGCCTTGGTTCCAGACTGAAGCTGCAAGCTGTTATGAGTCCTCTTGTAACGGATTTCACAAAGTTCAGGCCAGGAAAAAATTTTGCTGTTCATATTCCGCCGCATTTGATACGATTGCGCTGAAAATTTATTCTTCAATACCAGCGCAGGAGCGATCTATGACTGGCAAAAAAATCCTGTACGGGCTTTTGGGCGCGCTTTTGTTTGCAGCGCCTGTATCCGCGGCAGACACGTTGATGATGGCCACGACAACCAGCACCCAGGACACAGGGCTTCTGGAATACCTTAAACCCTATTTCAGCAAGGACACAGGCATTGATCTCAAATGGGTGTCTGTTGGCACCGGCAAGGCGCTTGAGCTCGCCAAAAACTGCGATGCGGACGTGCTGCTGGTGCATGCGCCCGCAGCCGAGAAGAAATTTGTGGAAGAGGGGCATGGCATAGACCGGCGCCAGATAATGTATAACGATTTTGTAGTCGTCGGGCCAAGGGATGATCCCGCGGGCGCAGGCGGCAAGGATGTCGCCCAGGCGTTCAGGGCCATTATTGGCGGCAAGGCGCCATTTGTGAGCCGGGGCGACGAATCTGGCACACACAAGTCTGAAAAGGCAATCTGGAAGCAGGCCGGCATTGAGCCTGAAAAGAATTCGGATGTCTATGTTTCCGCAGGCTCGGGCATGATGGCGACATTGCGTATGGCTGCGGAAAAGAAAGGCTACGCGCTAACCGACCGGGGCACCTGGATCAAGTTCTCCAATCAGGAAGGCGACAGGAATCCGCTCGCGATTGTTGTGGAAGGCGACAAGCCCCTGCTCAATCAGTACAGCGTGATCACAGTCAATCCGGCACAGTGCAAAAAAGTCAATCCCGAGCTTGCCAAAAAGTTCGAGGACTGGTGGGTGAGTCCTCAAACCCAGAAGCTGATTGAGGATTTCCGCCTGGAAGGCAAGCAGCTCTTTTTCCCCAATGCAGGCAAATAGCAGGGCAATACGGCCCCGGGCAGCCTGTTGAAGCTTTCCGGGCGCGCCCTTTTTATTCATGGATTACTTTTCGGACGGTTTTGCAAAGGCGCTGAATCTGCTGCTGGATCTCCATCCGGCTACCATTTCCGCCATTGAGGTTACGCTGGTTTCAACTGCCTGGTCGGTTGGCATGGCTATGCTGCTGGGCCTGCCGGCTGGTTTTTGCCTTGGTTATTACGATTTTGCCAGCAGGCGCCTGCTTCGACTGCTTTCGGACACCCTGCTTGCCTTTCCGACAGTGCTTATTGGCCTGATTGTCTATGTGTTGATTACCTATCGCGGACCGCTTGGCCAGTTTGGGCTGCTGTTTACAATGCCAGGCATGATCATTGGCCAGACCATGCTGGCCCTGCCAATTGTGATCTCATGGACAGCGCAGGCGGTTGAGCGCATGGATTCCCGCTGCCGCATGACCTTGCTGACCCTCGGGGCAAACCCGGCGCAGCTCGCCCTGCTCACCATCTGGGAGGCGCGCTACGAGATCTGCATGGTCTGCGCGACTGCTTTTGGTCGGGTTGTAACCGAGGTGGGAATCGCCATGATGCTGGGCGGCAACATTCTCAATGCCACGCGCACAATGACAACCGCCATCTCTCTGGAAACCAGCAAGGGCGAATTTGCCCAGGGCATTGCCCTTGGCCTGGTGCTTCTCGCCATTGCCTTTATCCTCAATGCGCTGCTTGTATTCCTGCGGCGCAGGGGGCGCCAATGAGTCTGGTTTACGAGGCGCAAAACCTGCGCCAGGCATACGGAGGCCTGCCTGCCTTGCAGATTTCCGCATTCAGGCTGGAAAAAGGCGATGCCCTGATTCTTCAGGGGCCTAACGGGAGCGGCAAATCGACTTTTTTACGCCTGCTGGCTTTTCTAGAAAAACCGTCAGGAGGGAGCCTGCGCTATTTTGGAGGCAGGGAGCCGCGCAGGGAGTGCACGCTGCTTTTGCAGGAACCCTGGCTTTTGCATGCCACAGTGTTTCAGAATGTTGTCCTGGGCCTGAAGCTGAGAGGCATCAGGCAGGATTTGCGTGCAAGCTATGAAGCCGCAATGCGGGCTAGCGGCTTTGACAGGCCGGAGGCTTATGCCCTGCGCAGGCCAGCCGCCCTTTCCGGCGGGGAAAAGCAGAGAGTCGCGCTCGCCGCCAGGCTGGCCCTGAAGCCAGTCGTCCTGCTCCTGGACGAGCCAACTGCCTATGTGGACAGCAGGAGCGCGGCCTGCATACTTGACGCATTGCGCGCCGCGCATCAGGCCGGGCTCACCATTGTCTGCGCTTCGCATGATCCGGGCATCGCCCAGGCGCTCGGCGCCGCCACAATGGCGATTGAAAGGCCGGATTCAGACACGCGATTTTCCGGACAGGCCTGAAAAGCGTGTCTTTTCATACGTATTGTTGACCCTTGTCAGGAAATCGGGCAATCATGTTCCGGAAACCATTCAACACTGGATTGAGAGGTCTGGATGTACCAGTTTTTGCGCGTGAACATGGACACAAGGGAATGCCGGTTTGAGCCGGTGCCAAGGGAATACGAGGGGCTGGGCGGACGCGGCCTGACGTCGGCCATAGTCGCCAATGAGGTTGATGCCGGCTGCAATCCGATTGGGCCGCATAACAAGCTTGTCTTTGCGCCCGGATTGCTGGGAGCCACCAACAGCCCCAACACCAATCGCCTTTCAGTAGGCTGCAAAAGTCCGCTCACTGGCGGCATCAAGGAAGCCAATGCCGGCGGTCAGCCAGGCGGACACCTGGCACGGCTTGGCATCCTCGCCATAATTGTCGAAAAACTGCCAAAAGATGGCGAATGGTGGGATCTGGAAGTAAAAAAAGATTCCGCGCGCCTGGTTAAATCCTCTGTCAGTGGCCTGAACAACTTTGACGCAGTGGACAAGCTGCGCGGCTCCTATGGGGACAAATGCAGCTATATCACGATCGGACGCGCAGGCGAGTTCAAATTGACGGCAGCCAGCATCGCCTGCACAGACCGTGAGCTGAGGCCAACGCGCCATGCTGGCCGCGGCGGAGTTGGCGCTGTCATGGGCTCCAAGGGCCTGAAGGCGATCATTGTCGATCCCGCAGGCGGAGACACGGCGCCAATTCAGGATGTAAAGGCATTTCGCGAGGCCTCAAAACGGTTCGCAAAGGCATTGGCCGAGAATCCGGTTACGAGCCAGGCGCTGCCAAATTACGGCACAGACGTGCTTGTAAATATCATCAATGAGGCTGGCGGCCTGCCTACCCATAACTTTGAGTATGGCCGTTTTCCGGAGCATGAGAAGGTTTCCGGCGAGCGCATGAACGAGCTCACGACAAAACGCGGCGGCGAGGGCGTTGTCGCGCATGGCTGCATGAGCGGCTGCGTGATTCGCTGTAGCGGGCTGTATCCTGGCAAAAATGGCAAGCTGATTAGCAAATGGCCGGAATATGAGACAGTGTGGTGTTTTGGCCCCCATTCTGAAATCGATGATCTCGATTTCATCGCCAAATGCGACTATCTCTGCGATGATTATGGCGTTGATACGATTGATGTCGGCGTAGCGATCGGCACAGCCATGGCTGGGGGCGGCATTCCGTGGGGAGACAAGGACGCTGTGCTGGAGGCAATGCACGGCATCAGCAAGGGCACTCCCCTTGGCCGTATTATCGGCTGCGGAGCCGCCACTACCGGGCGCGTGTTTGGCGTGCGCAGGGTGGCCGCCGTGAAAGGGCAGAGCCTGCCGGCGTATGACCCCCGCGCAGTCAAGGGCCAGGGCGTAACCTACGCCACTACGCCTATGGGCGCTGATCACACTGCAGGTTACGCTGTTACAGCCAATATCCTTCATTGCGGCGGTTATGTCGATCCGCTCAAAAAAGAAGGCCAGATCGAGCTGTCCCGCAATCTCCAGATTGCAACCGCATCCATTGACAGCGTGGGCCTGTGCCTGTTCACCGCCTTCGCGCTGCTGGATGTGCCGGATGCCCTGCCCGCAGTAGTTGACATGCTGAATGCGAAGTTTGGCTGGCAGCTCACCGGGGATGATGTAAGCGGCCTTGGCAAGCGCATTCTGACAATGGAGATTGATTTCAACAGGCGGGCCGGAATTCCCGCATCGGCAGACCGGTTGCCGGAATTCTTCGAGGAAGAGCCGTTGCCGCCGCATGACACGGTATTTGACTTCACTACGGAAGAGCTGCAAAAAACCCTGGATTTTGCTGATAAATGATCAAAAATCGGGGCAGGGACGCCTGCCCCTGCTTCTGCTTATGGCATTGCACATTAAATTGAGCACTACCCTGCGGTCATATCTGCCTGATTATGATTCCGAAAAGGGGCTTGAACTCGAGCTTGATCCTGCCACGCGGGTTACTGCCGCCGATATTGCGGCCAGGCTGGGGCTGCCGCCTGATGAAATAAAGTTCATCATGCTCAATGGCCGCTGCATGGATATGGAAACGCCATTGGGCCCTGATGACAGGCTGGCCTTTTTTCCGGCAGTTGGCGGTGGCTAGCCTCGCTTCAGGCCCGACCGGCTCCCGGCCGCTATTCTGTTCCGGAAAATCGCTTGCAGGCTATGCCCGTCGTCATGGTTTGACCCTGAAGGAAGCCATGGCCAGGGTTCTGACGCATGGCATCTGGCCGGAGCGCTTCAGGCGCAATTACGGACTGCTTGCGCCCTTGACACAGATTCGCCTCCTGGAGCTGCCAATTTTCGTGGCCGGGTGCGGAGGCCTGGGCGGCGAGATGGCGGCAAAGCTTGTCCGTCTGGGCGCTGGCCGGCTGCGCCTGTGCGATCAGGACAGATTCGAGGAATCAAACCTGAATCGCCAGCGGTTTTGCGTAGAGGCAGCGCTGGGCCAGGAAAAGGCTCTGGTTACAGCCAGCGCCCTGAAGGCAATGGCTTCATGGGGGGATTACGAGCCCCGCGTCATCAGGCTTGATCCTGAAAATATCGATGGCCTGATTGCGGATTGCGAAATCGTGATTGATTGCCTTGATTCAGTCGAAGGCAAGAAAATGCTGGAACAGGCCGCGGTAAGGGTGGGCAAGGTTTTTCTGCATGGCGCTGTGCTGCATGAGGAATGCCTTGCCTTTCTTTCCCAGCCTGCGGACGGAGCGCTTTCAAGAATGTATGCCAGGGAGTCGCGGGCCTGCGGCGCGGGATCCGTGCTTGGCCATGTTGTGTCAGGCGCGGCGGCTTTGATGTGCGCGCTTTTTGTAAACTGGCTTTCAGGCAGGGCTGCGTCATCGCGCCTATTGCACTGCGATTTTTCAGCGCCGGGGCTTGCCCTTTACGAACTGCCCTGAAATGTTCCCACAATCTCGCCTGTCCTTGCCGTGTCATAGCCGCCCAGGGTATCGACAGCATCCCTGAATTCCCGGGAGCGGATTACCTCCAGCAGCGCAATGACGCGCTCATCCTGCAGATACGCTAGCGGAATCACAAGGTCGTATTGCTCAAAGCCAACAGGCTCAAAACCCAGACCCAGCGCATTGGCAGCCGCGCGTACGCCAAGGCCGGCGTCAGCGCGACCGGAAAGCACTGCCTGGGCCACGTTCATGTGCGTGTACTCCTCGTCCTCGTACCCTGCGATCGCGCCAGGCGCAATGCCGCGCTTTTTGAGTTCCCAGTCAAGCAACACGCGCGTGCCGCTGCCTTTCTGGCGATTGATGAACCGGATTCCACTGCCGCCCAGATTTTCAAAGCTCCTGATATCAAGCGGATTGCCCCTGGCTACAATCAGCCCCTGTTCGCGATCCACCAGCCTGATCAGCGCTACAGGCGTGGCGCCGAGATGTTTCCGGATGGCGCCCTCGTTGTAGATTCCGGTTTCCGGATCAAGCAGGTGGCTGCCTGCCAGGTGCGCCTGGCCCCTGGCAAGCGCGAGCAGGCCCCCCAGCGAGCCAACATGGGCGGAAGTCAGGCGAAAGCGAGGGTGGGAGCGCCGCAGCAGGCTATCCAGAAGATCAAGCGTGTTGTCATGGCTGCCTATGGCAAGCAGCGCGCCTTCTATCTCATTGCGCGGCCGCAGCAATGCGGCCAGCCCTGGTTTGCCTGCATCCAGTCCTTCGTTTGCGGACGGGATGCTGAGAATGGCATCAGCGCGGGAAAGGCTGGTTATTGTGCCGGCGCCTCTTGGCAGTGGCACAGCCCAGGCCTTGCCATCCACAATGCCAAGCTTGACGCGCAATTTTTCTTCCATGCCAGGTTTTGAAGGCAGGGGCTTGACCGGAAAGGCAGCCATCATCTCCGGTCTGGGCGGTTGTCTTTTTTGCCAGTGGGCAAGAAGGGGCAAGACAAATTCCGAAATCGCCAGCCATGCTGATACAGGATAGCCAGGTATGCCGGCAACCGGTATTTTGCGCTCGCCAAGACTGGCAATGCCAAGAACCGTTGGCTTGCCAGGCATCATGCTCACGCCATGCGCAATGAGCTCGCCCAGGCCCGCAATCACATGCGCTGAAAAATCATGGCTGCCCGCTGAAGTGCCGGCATTGATCAGGATGAGGTCAGCATCCCGCGCTGTCCAGACCATTCTGCGAATCTCCTCCGGATCATCCGGCGCAATGGGTAGTGTGATTGGCTCCGCGCCCGCAGCCTTGAGCATCGTGGAAAAGACAAGGGAATTGAATTCAGGCAGTTGTCTGCCTGCTGCCAGATCAGTTTCGTTTGCGTCCCCGAGTTTCACCAGGTCGCTGCCTGTCGGCAAAATTGCGACTTTTGCCTTTTTGAATACTTGCGGCCGCATGATGCCGCCTGCGGCAAGGGCGCCAATTTCCTGGGCGCCAATCAGCGCGCCAGGCGGGAGTATGACTTCAGTTTCAACCAGATCCTCGCCTGTCTTGCGCACATGTTGCCAGGGAAAAACCGGTTTTTCCAGGATAATGGCATCGGCTTCCTGGTTAATTTCCTCGATCATCACAACAGCGTTCGCGGCTTTGGGGAGGGGTTGCCCCGTATTTACCGGCCAGGCCTGTTTTCCGATTGCAAGCGCGAGCGGACGCCTTGTGGACGCGCCATAGGTGTCAGGCGCGAATACTGCATAGCCATCCATTGCAGCGCCATGAAAAGCCGGAGAGGAACGTTTTGCAAGTATGGCTGCGCTGGCGACCCGGCCGGCGCTTTGCTCCAGATCGACTTCTTCGCTGCCAGGCGCGGCGCAAACCTCATCTATGCGGTCGAGCCAGATTTTCAGGGCCTGGGCCGGCGGAGTAAGCTCAAGATAGATATTTCTTTCCATGATTATTATTCCGGACAAATTAGCGGAGTGGATAGAATTTGACCTGCTGGCCCTTGACAAGGCCTTCCGAATTTTCAGGACAAATGACAAGGCCATCTGCGGCGAGCATGCTTTCAAGAACCGCAGAAGGGCTGCGGACTGGCTGCGCGACAAAACCATCGCTATCTTCTTCCAGCCGGCAGCGGATGTAGTCGCGCCGTCCCTGGGCTGAAGCGATTGAGCGGCTCAGTCTTGCGGCAATCCAGGGTTTTGGCTCAGGCTGATCCTGGCCTTGCAAGCGGGCCAGAAGCGGCCCCAGGAAAACATGGGCGCAAAGCAGCGCGCTTGTAACATGGCCAGGCAGGCCAAACAGGTATTTGCCGCCTGCAATCGCAAGAATAAAAGGTTTGCCAGGCCGCATTGCGACGCCATGTGCAAGCAGTTTCGCATCAGGCAGGGAAAGGAAGGCCTCGGCAGTGTGATCCCTCATGCCAGCCGAGGAGCCTCCAGAAACGGCGATTATGTCCGCTTTTGAATGTGCCTCTTTCAGGCGTGCCTCGAGCTGCGGCCTTTCGTCAGGCACTATGCCCATCTGCAGGGGAAGACCGCCGTGGAGCCGGCAATACGCGGCCAGGCTCCAGCTGTTGACGTCGCGAAGCCTGCAAGCGGACGGTATCGTGTCAATGGGGACGATCTCATCGCCAGTGGCGATTATCGCCACGCGGGGTTGTTGATAGACCTCAATTTTCTGAATGCCAAAAGCTGCGAAAATGCCCGCTTCCTGGGCGCGAATGCGCCTGCCCGCGGGAATGAGCAACTGGCCAGGCTTCGCATCCTCATCGCTTTCAACGATATTTTCGCCTGGGGCCACAGAGCGGATGATCTCGATCTGGCTTGTGCCAGCATCGCGGCTGTCTTCAATCATGACTACAGAATCCGCTCCTGCTGGCAGGGCCGCGCCGGTAACAATGGAGGCAGCCTCTCCGGCTCCCAGATTTAGTTGGGGAGGGACGCCGATCTGGCAGTCTCCGCTTACAGCCAGTAGCGCTGGCGCGGATTCGCTGGCGCCAAAGACATCGGCAGCCCGGACTGCATAGCCATCCATCCTGGAGCGCACAAAGCCGGGGAGAGCGGCAGGGGCAATGAAAGGACTGGCGAGACGTCTGCCCGGGGAATCGGCCAGGGCCACTACATCCCTGCCCAGCGGCGTGGCTCCATGAATGAGGGCAAGCACCTCGTCAACTGATTTCAGATTCAAGAATGGCTTCATTTTATCTCTTTGGAGCTATAGTGGAGCTTAGTAAGGGATTTGGCGTATTTTTAGCACAGGATTTGCGATTTAGATAGAGGCAAAACGCGGCTTCGCAGGGGGAATTGACTGGTGCAAGCCGTGTTTGTATAGTTATATTGATGTGAATAAACCTGGACAGGATCAGAACCATGGCGCTTGTGGCCTTTGATACTTTGGCATATTCCAACAGGCTTGAACAAAACGGCTTTACGCGGGAGCAGGCGGAAGCGATAGCCCATGCCAATGCTGAAGCCATGCGCGATATGCTTGCCGCCCAGGAGTTTGTTACCAAAAAGGATCTTCTGGAAACCCAGGTTGCACTGGAAAACAGGATTGCTGGAGCTAAAGATGAGCAGCGCAAGGAGATCGGTGCCAGCAATGCCGAATCGCGCAAGGAGATGGCGGCTAATACTGCCGAACTGCGCAAGGAAATTCAGGATACCAGAGATGAACTGCAAAAGGAAATCCATGATACCAAAGATGAACTGCGAAAGGAGCTGGAAGTAATCAGGGTATATATCGCCGATACAAAACACGAGCTGTTAAAATGGACGATAGGCATGGGCATGAGCGCAATCGGCCTGATAGTGGCCGCAATTGGAATAGGGATAACGTTATTCAGACCAGGCTAGAGAATTTTATCTTGAAAATAAGCTGCTGCCTGTGTTGGTCACAGTCATTCTGTTCGGATCAGCCAGAAAATTTGTGTTCCGCTCTCTCTATCGAGGATGACATCTTTCTTGCCTATTCTTGCCGGTGAGAATGACTGTTCTTTTTCCAGAATGGACCTGGTTGCTTCCAGTGGGGCGATTAAAATCCTGTACAGGCGGGAATTGGGCGTATATCATGGGGTAATCCTGGAAGTTGGCATGCTTAATGCGAGGCGGAATGAGTTATGCGCAAGCCCGAGCGAATTTGCGGAATTCTTGGCGGCATGGGGCCAGAAGCAACTGTCTATTTGATGAATCGCATTATTGCGAACACAGACGCAGGCGAAGATGGTCACCATGTCCGCTGCCTGGTTGACCAGAATCCCCAGGTGCCTTCACGCATCAAGGCGATTCTGGAGGGCGCGGAAGATCCTGGACCAGACCTGGCAAAAATGGCGTCAGGCCTTGAGGCCGCAGGCTCGGATTTTCTTTGCATGCCCTGCAATACCGCGCATTACTGGTTATCTGAAATCACAAGCGGCATAAAGACGCCATTTCTGGATATGCCTGATCTGGCATGCATGGATGCGGCCAGGGCCGCGCCAGGCGCGAAATGTGGCATCATGGCCACTCCAGCTACGCGGCTCAAGGGCATTTATGATGCCCGCTGCGCGCGTCATGGTCTTGAAGCGATTTATCCGGCTGAAGATGACCAGGCCGCCCTTCTGGAAATAATCAACGAAGTCAAGGCAGGCAATCATGGGGGAGGCCGCCGCCTTGCCGCAATTGCCGCCAGACTCGCTCAGGCAGGGGCTTCCTCCGTTATTCTGGCCTGCACTGAATTGAGCGTGCTGGGCGTCGCAGAGGAAAACGGGCTGAAAGTGATCGACGCACTGGAATCTCTCGCCCGTGAAATTGTCAGCAGGGCAGGCGCAGATTCAAAATGATTGCAGGGCGCAGCTCCAGGGCCGGGACACTGAACTTTGCGATTTTTTGGCAATTTGCCGGAATTCGTTCAGGATATTTTATATCAGGAGGTTTAGATGGCGCGTAAGAAACTTGGTTTGCCTGCGCAAATGGGCATCGCAATGGGACTCGGCATCATCGTGGGCCTGATTGCGCCGCACGTCGGCTTTAACGCCCAGTGGTTCAAGCCTTTTGGCCAGCTGTTCATAAACGGCATTCGCATGGTGGTTGTGCCGCTCGTATTCGCCACGCTTGTGGCTGGCGCAGCCAGCGTATCCGATATCAGCCGCCTTGGCCGCGTGGCAGTGAAAACCCTGATCTTTTTCGCAGTTTGCACGATGATCGCTACCGGACTCGGCCTTTTGCTGGCCGATATCTTCCATCCCGGCGCCGGAGTGTCGATTCCATCCGAAAATCTGGTTGCAAAGCAGGTGGCTCCGCCAAGCCTTGTGCAGGTGCTCATGGATATAGTGCCTGTCAATCCTGTTGAGGCGATGAGCAAGGGTTCGATGCTGCAGATTATCTTTTTCGCGATTCTGGTAGGCTTTTCCCTGTCCCTGACTGGCCAGAAAACAAAAATCGTAACTGATTTCTTCAATGCTTTCGCTGAAATGATGATCAAGATGACGAATATCGTCATGCTCTATG
>JAAUYW010000131.1 GCA_014804915.1 Desulfovibrio sp.
GCTTTAATGGCTTCTTGTATTTGGCCTCCCTTTTGGTTAAAATCTTTTCTTGAGATATTCTATAAAAGGAGAATTCAGGATGCGGAAAATTCTTGCATGCGTTTTTGCGCTGGCTCTTACTGGCTGCGCCTGGCTGGGTTTTGGGGATGATTCCGAGACAGTCGCAGCCAATGAGCCGGAAACAATGGCAAGCGAGCCTGCTGTCGAGGTGGGCTCCGAAACGTCTGAGCCTGTTGCTGAAGCGCCCAAAAAGTCTGCCAGGACAACCAGGGGCGCGAAAAGCGAAGCGCAGATAAAGGCCGAGCTGGATGCGATGGGAAAAAGGCTTGCCGCCCAGTCAGGGCGCACTCTGTTGCCCAATCGTTCAAAGCCTGATTACAAGCAGGTGGGCGGCGAATGGGTAGCCAGTTTCATAGATGTTGACACAAGCCACGTCACAACGGAAATGCGGCCTGGCGCAAATGGCCAGTATGTCGGCTTCATACGCTATCAGGAGAGATTTATGGAATGCCGCGGCAAGACCAAACAGGGCGCGCTTAATGGTTCCTGCACCCAGGTCAAGACCCGCAACCTCAATGAGTTAATCCGCTACGACGGCAAGGCCTGGCAGGATTAGGGAAGCGTGAATTGCGATATTTGCGGGGGCTGGCCTCCCGCAAATATTGTCACTTGCAGTTTTTCATGCCGCTCCTGGCTGAAACGGCAAACCCAGCTTCCTGATAATCCACTTCGCGCATTCTTCCGGATTCAACAGGCCGGAATCGCATTCATAACTTGCATGGCGCCTGTATAGGGCCATTCTTTCATTGTAAAGATCTTCCAGCGTTTGTCCCGGGCCAAAGCTGATGCCCCGTTCCGGATTTCTCGCTACTCTTTCCTCTATTTCCGGCAATGTCAGACTCAAATGCACCACGCTGCCCAGCCGTTTGAGATGCTCCATTGTGCCAGGGCGGTAGATGACGCTTCCGCCTGTCGCAATGACGCTTTTGGCAGCTGCAAGCGCGCATATTATCTGGCTTTCGACATTCAGGAAGTCTTCCCGACTCAGCTGGTCGCAGATATCCTGCAGCCGCCTGCCATATACCGCTTCAATAACAAGGTCGGTATCAATAAACGCATAACCGGTCAGGCCGGCCAGTCTGGAGCCAATGGTGCTCTTGCCTGCGCCAGGCATGCCGATCAGCACAACGCATTCGGAACTTTTCATCGCAAAAAAAGGGGAGGGCCAAAGCCCTCCCCTGGAGAGGTTTAACCCCAGAGCACGAGGCCGGTATCAAGCGGACTGGCAAGACCCTTGTGGGTTGGCATTACGCGCACGCCAAAACGGTATGGTCCATTGTACTTGGGAATGTAGGTTGCCGAATAGGTGCGCCCATCCCCGCCATCCTCTTTGGTTTGCTTGGGCTCCAGACGCAGATGATCCGGTACGCCACGGAAATTGCCATTGGCGTAGGTTCTGCCAATTACGAGCTGCACAAGCACTTCATCTTCATTCATCTGGCCAAGATGCATATGCAGCCGCACGTTTAGTGGCTCGCCGCAGAACATGGTGTTGCCATCGCCGCCAGACAGGATAATCTCTTCCATCTTGATTGTGCCAAAGCGGGCCGGCAGGTTTTGCTCCCAGTTGGCAAGTTCCTTGCAGAGGGCCCAGTCATTGGCTGCAAGCACTTCGCGCCGCCTGGCCGCAGGCTCGTATGCCTCCACGCAGTAATCCTGCACCATGCGGTTGCTGGAGTACATTGCCGTCAGGCTCTTGAGGGAGCGCTTGGACATGGCTATCCAGTTGCCTGGCAAATCCTGCGCATTCATTTCATGGTACAAGGGCAGCACGGCATTTTCCAGAAGCGTGTACAGGGCCTCCGCGTCATCATAATCATTCTGGTCGTCACGCGGCAGTTCCATAGTTACAACCGGCCCGATCGTCCAGCCATTCTGGCGGTTATAACCCTCGCACCACCAGCCGTCCGAGATGCTCAGATTGATGCCGCCGTTTACGGGCAGCTTCATGCCGCTTGTGCCGGATGCCTCATGCGGCCTCCTGGGTGTGTTCAGCCATTCATCGCAGCCTTGCGAAAGCATGCGCGAAACCGCGATGCTGTAATTCTCCATGAAGAAGATCTTGCCAATGAAGCGCGGATCCCGCGCCATGCGGATTACTTCCTGGAGAATGTCAATCCCCGCCTCATCAGCAGGATGTGATTTGCCTGCGAAGACGAATGCGCAAGGCCGCTGCGGATCATTCAGAATCCGCGCCAGCCGGTCAGGATCGGCAAAGAGCAGCGTCGCGCGCTTGTATGGGGCGAAGCGTCTGGCAAAGCCGATCAGGAGCGTATTGGGCTTGAGCATGGATTCCATTTTCATGCGCTCGGCCCGTCCGAGATGGAACTTTTGCGCGAATGCCGGAAGGGACGCGCGCAAGGCATCCAGCAGCTCCTCTTTTTGCGTCATCCGCGTGGCCCAGTATGTGTCATCCGGAATCTCGTCCACCTTGTTCCAGATTGGATCTGCAGGTTTTGCCTGCAGCCAGTTCGGTCCCAGATACTGGGTGAGCAGTTCATTCATCTGCTCGCCGACATAGGAGGGCGTATGTACCCCGTTTGTAACATAGCCAATTGGCGTTTCAGCGAGCGGCACGCTCTTCCAGAGCCGGTTCCACATGTGGCGAGAAACCTCGCCATGCAGCCGGCTGACGCCATTTGCAAATGAGGAGAAGCGCAGTGCCAGCACAGTCATTTCAAAGTTGTGCGGGTTGCCGCCTTCCATCTGCCCAAGCTGCACAAACTGCTGCCAGTCAATGCCGATTGTCTGAGGATAATTGCTGAAGAAGCGGCTCATGAGATCCACGGAAAACGCCTCGTTGCCAGCTGGCACAGGCGTGTGCGTAGTGAAAATGGTATTCGAACGCACACGGACCTTGGCTTCTTCGTAGCTCATGCCGCCGCGCACGCATTCCTGCAGGCGCTCAAGCACCAGAAACGCCGAATGGCCCTCGTTCATGTGGTAAACTGACGCCTCGATGTTCATGGCGCGAATGAAACGCACGCCGCACATGCCAAGCACAATTTCCTGCAAGAGGCGAATTTCGCGGTTTGCCTCATAAAGGCGCGCGGTTATCTTGCGGTCGGATTCGCTGTTGCGCTCCGTGTCAGTATCCATCAGATACAGCGAAATGCGGCCGACTTTCATTTCCCAGATGCGCACATAGAGAAGCCGCCCCGGCAATTCTATCTGGATGAGCAATGGCTCGCCGTCGCTGCCCTGCACCGGCGTGATTGGCAGCTGCGCATAGTTATTGATGGGATATACAGCCACCTGGCGTCCGTGCTCATCAATTTCCTGCTTGAAATAGCCTTCGCGATAGAGCAGGCCAATGCCTATCAGCGGCACGCGCATGTCCGAGGCTGACTTGAGATGATCGCCGGAAAGCACGCCAAGGCCTCCGGAATAGATCGCAACAGATTCGGTAAGGCCGTATTCCGTGGAAAAATAGGCAATCGGATGCTCGGGGGTCAGATCCTCGCTCAGGGCTTCCAGCGGCTTTGCCATGTAGGCGTCAAATTCGGCCAGCACCTTTGTGTACAGCTCCATGTATTCAGTATTGGCGACAAGCTGCTCGAGTCTCTCGGAATCAGCCATCGACAGAATCTGGATGGGGTTGTGGCACTTGTCCCACAGCGACGGATTGAGCGATACAAACAGGGACCTGGCAGCGTCATTCCAGCACCACCAGAGATTATAGGCCAGCTCCCGCAGCCTTGAGAGCTCCTTTGGCAATTCGGCCACTGCGATAATCGGCCGGAGGAAAGGCGTTACCGAGGAGGAGGCTGCCAGGACGCGGTTCATGCCGTCGCGGGCTTCATTTTCCTGCTCGGTGCGGATGGCGGCCTTTTCCAGCGCGATATTGAATGCCTCAAGATAATTGGCAAAAAACTTGCTCCAGCTGGTTTGTTCGGCAATCTCGCGGGCCTTTTTGCGCAGCTCCGCCAGCGCGCTGTCTTCGCACGTTGCCGCCTGGATCACGGCGTCATGCAGGCTGATCGCAGTCTGGTCAAAGTTCATGCCGCGCCTTGGCATGACAATGACGCCATGCGGCTGGGCGATATTCTTCTGCTCGTTTCTGGCCCACATGCCAAAACCGGACAGATCTGTGGTGAGTGTGGGCACCGCCCAGGCGGCGGATTCCTGCGGCGTGTAGCCCCATGGCTCATACCAGGAGGGGAAGAAGCCATAGTCGCAGGCAGAGAGAATATCCTCGTACTGCATGTTGAAGAAGCCGTCATTGCCATCCAGCATGGCCGGATTGAAAATGACCTTTACCGGGTTGTTCGGCTGGTTGTTCAGGCCAAGGCGCCTGCACGCGCTGATAATCGGATCCTGCGGCGCGTTCCAGACAAAATGGCTGCTGATAAAGGGCAGCCCATTGTCAGTGGCATTGGGCACGCCTGACGCCGCTGCCGGATTGACGCCAGTATGGCCGCCCATGACCAGCAAAAGCGCCAGAACCGAGCAGTTCGCGCCGCCCAGGTTGTTGCTTGCGCGGGCAAGGGCGTCCAGAAAGACGTCAATGCCCTTGTTGTGCATTTCATAGCGGCCTGAAATGACCAGGATGCGTGTGTTTGAGGGCAGCTGGCAGCGCAGGAAGCGGTTCGCCAGCGTCATGATGCGGCTTCTGTGGCTCAGGGGAACCTGGCGCTGTTCCGTATAGTCCGGAATGATTCGCATGTCCAGGCCATTGACCGTGATTACATCGGGCGAGCGGCCAAGGAAGTATGTGGATTCCTCGCCGGTGATCTGGCTTACAGTTGTGAAAGCGTCAGACTCGCGCGCGGATGCGCTCTCCATTGACCACTTGGCGGTGATATTCTGGGTCGCGGCTTCCTGTGCCGGATTGATATTGCGCAGATTTGTGTAAATGTCGCGTCCGGTGCTCGCCAGTGAGCGGCCCAGCATTGTCGCGTGCGTGGTGAACACCGTGCCAATGCCAGGCGTAGTCTTCTTGATGTTCAAAAGGCCGGCGCCGCACATCCATTCATGGAAGAGCGCTACCGCCCGTCCGTGAACAGGGCGCACCATGGCTTCGTAAATGGCTGTGATGACTTCGCCGCAGGCTGTGGCGAACATTACAGGCTCAATGTAGTCCCAGCCGCCGGACAGGGAATCAACGCCATAGTTTTTCCAGAGATCATACAGGAGCTGGTTTGAGCCGTAGCGGTCATTGAACTGGACAAGTATGGCCTTTGGCCGCCCAGGAATATTCCAGCGTCCAAGGCGGCATTTGAGATCCCTGGCGCCAAGGGCGATGCGCACGGAGTCCCAGATATGCTCGTCTGTTTCTTCAAAGCCGGCGTTCTGCTGGAGGGATGGGCCCAGCAGAAAATAGTCTTCGCCGAAAGTGTCAACAGCCTGCAGCGCCTTGCTGCTGACTACGGAATAGATGCCCCCGACCTTGTTACAGACTTCCCAACTGACTTCGAAGAGGGTCACCGGGGCGTTGTTGAATTCCATATACTCTCCTTCTTACAAGCGCGCGATAGCTAGATGTTTAGGGAGAAACAGGCCGGCCTGGCCAGGCCAGGCCGGACGTCTGTGCGCTAGGCTTTCTTCATGGCCCTGGCTGCGGGCTTTTTCCTTACATGGCCCTCCAGGCCCATCTTTTCCTGCTCGGCTTCCGCAGCGCCGATTCGCAATTCCAGATCGCCAAGCACATTCATGTAGGTGATGTAGGCGTCATACGGGCTCTGGAAAGGATTCGGCCGATCCGGCGTAAAGACGGTAAACCACTTTGTGGACATGTTGTGGAAATGATCTGCAGTCTGCAGCCGCTCGAAATCCTGTAAAATTTGTGGCGCATTCAGGCTGCGCACCCTTTCCGTAAGCGCGTATAGCGAATGGATGGCATCCTTTTGCATGTCATTGCCAAGCCAGGCATTGAGATCGCGGCCGGCATCATCCCAGCTCATGAACTCGGGCACGTCAATTTCCGCGACAGGCTTGTATTTTTTCGCTATTTCGCTGCATGTGGCAAAAGTGAAATCCTCGTTTGCAAGCACAAGGCCGGGCAGGGCGTCCATAAAATCGAAGATGCCGCTTTCAGCGGTATTGCGCAGGCCGAACACATGATAGTCATTGAAGATATTGATTACTTCCGCATCCTTGAGCGCATGGATCCAGGATGCGTAGGTTTCCGCCATGAGCGGCCACTGGCTCCATGAGCGGTCGCTGAATCTGCGGCCAATGTCCATTGACAGGGGCACATTGCGCAGCAAAAGCCGCATTTGCGGCAGCCCAAGCGGGGAATAGACAAAATTGGAGCTGCGCCAGCCCAGCACATGCTCCGCGCCTTCCGCCAGCACTGTCTTGAAGCCCAACTCATTGAGGCATACGGCCATGTCATTGTTATAGACAAGCTCCGCGTTTCTGTATGTGGTGGGCTTTTTGTTGAAAAGCCTTTTTATGCGTTTGGCATGCTCTTCTGTCTGGCGAATGAATTCTTCGCGCGAGTAGAGGAAGGAAAGGCTGTGCGGCATTGTCTCGGCCGCAAATTCAACATTGCCTGTCTCGGCCAGGGCCTGGAAGCTTTCCAGGACTTCAGGGGCGTATTGTTCGAACTGGTCAAGCGCTGTTCCGGAAATGCAGAGCGTAAAGCGGAAATCCTTGCCATAGCGCTGGATGAGCCGCAGCATCAGATCATTCATTGGCAAGTAGCAGACCTTGGCGGTATGCAGAAGAATGTCACAGTTGCGATCGTCATCTTCATAAATTGAATTCTGGCCCATGTCGAAAACGGTATAATGGCGCAGACGGTAAGGTTCATGCACCTCATAGCAAAGGCAGACTGCTGGCATTACGCGCCCCCCATGATTTGACTGTATAGTTGGAGAAGTTGATCCGCCGCATTTCCCCAGCGGATGTTTTTCATTTCTTCACGGCAGTTTTTGACAAGATCCCTGGCCAGCGGCGGATGATTGAGCACCGCGCAGATCTTGTCCGCCATATCGCGCACATCCCAGAAATCGGCTTTCAGGGCGTGCTTGAGGATTTCGGCCACGCCGGATTGTTTGGAGACCAATACAGGCACATCATAAAGCATGGCTTCCAGCGGCGTGATGCCAAATGGCTCCGACACCGAGGGCATAACATACAGATCCGAGAGCGCGAACATCCTGTCCACCTGTTCGCCGCGCAGGAAACCGGCAAAATTGAATCTGTGCCCAATGCGGAGCTGGCCTGCCCGGCGCACAAGCTGCGGCAGCATGTCGCCGCTGCCAGCCATGAAGAAGCGCACATTCGGAATCTTGTCCAGCACCAGCTTCGCTGCTTCAATAAAGTATTCCGGACCCTTCTGGAAAGTAATGCGGCCCAGGAAGAGCACTCTCTTTTCGGCTTTCAGGCGTTCGGGAACCTCGTAGTGCTGCGCAATGTCCGGACGCATCACCGCATTGTAAACAACCTTTACCTTTTCAGGGGGCACCCCATAGCGCTCAATTACCGTCTTGCGCGTCAGCTGGCTCACTGCCACCACAAGATCGGCCGCATGCAGGCCGGCGCGCTCTATGCCGCCGACAATGTCATTGATGTTTTCGCCGCTGCGGTCATATTCAGTGGCGTGGATATGCACAATCAGGGGCTTGCCGGTTATGGCCTTGGCCAGCATCGCGGCCGGATAGGTCATCCAGTCATGCGCGTGAATGACATCAAAGTCCTCGCGCATTGCAATGGTCGCGGCCAGCTTGCCGTATCTGTACACTTCCTCCATCAGGCCCGGGCCATAGCCGCCATGAAGCTTGTACGTATAATTGAAATGATCCGCGCCAGCGCTTTCGCTGCCCTCGCCGCGTCTCAGGGAGAGGTCATGCAGCGCCTTGGCGTAGGCTTCTGGCGTCATGTAGGGCGTGAGCGGGCTTGAAACAGGCATGAACTTGATGTTTCTCTGCCACACATCCTGGCCCGCCTCTGCGAGGCGCCATTCATCCCTTTCCGTGATTACCGTGCCCGAGGCGGATTCCAGTTTCAGAAAATTGTTGTTGTCCCCGCCCTCATTGACCCGCGGCAGCACAAAGCAGACTTCGGTGCCGCGTTCCGCAAGCGCGCGGGTCATGCCGAAGCAGGCTGTGCCCAGGCCGCCGCTGATATGGGGTGGAAATTCCCAGCCAAACATTAATACTCGCATATCGCGCCTCCTGCGGTTTATTTCGCGCTGCCGGCGCTTGCCGGCTGGTCTTCCTCAACCGTCATTTCAACACGGCATACGCCGGCCTTGTCGCCGGAAACCGGATTGGCCAGGCGATGCGCGAGCTCTCCCTCCCATTCGGCGTAAACAGCAGGCGCGGCCCTCTTCAATGTTATCAGCATCCGCAGGCATTCGGCCACGCTCCAGGCCTGGGCGATCGTGCCATTGGGCAGCTGCGGCGGATTGCCGTCAAACACTTCGGAAATGCTGCCAATGCCGGCATCGGAAAGATGATCCGCAAACAGCGGCAGTGTTTTTGTCAGCAGCGATTTTGCGGCGCGCGCCCTGCTGTCCTCATAGGTGACGCGCATCAGGCCATCGGTGTACTGGCCCAGCAGCCAGGGCCAGACTGTGCCCTGATGATAGGCGCTGTCGCGAGCCTCGCCATTGCCCTCATAGCGGGGCCTGTAATTGGCATCCTGCGGCGCAAGCGTGCGCA
>JAAUYW010000132.1 GCA_014804915.1 Desulfovibrio sp.
CAATGGCGCGACATCAGCGACCTTGGCGCAGGTAAAATCCACCTCTCCCTGGCGCAGGGCAAGCAGCTGGTCGGCTGTGCCGCCGTAGGGAATGGCCTTGTAATCAAAGCCGCCGCTTTTGGCCAGCAATTGCGCGGCTGTGTGATTTGACGCCTCCACGCCATTGGTAGAGGCCCGATAAGTGGGCTTTTCCTTTGCGGCTGCCACAAGCTCCTGCAGGGATTTGAACGGACTGTCCGCCTTGACGGCAACTACGCCTGTTTCCGAGAGATGATTGGCGATTGGGACTATATCCGCTATCGTGAAAGTGGAATCGGGCTGCGTGGCCAGAGTGGTGAAAGTAGGCAGATTGATAAAGCCGATTGTCTGGCCATCCGGCTTGGCATTTACAAGCTGTGTCCAGCCAATTTTGCCATCAGCGCCCGGCAAATTCTGGATAATCAGGGTCTTGCCGATGTTTTTCTCAGCCTGGGAGGCCAGCAGGCGCGCGCCAGTGTCCGTGCCGGAGCCAGCCTTGTAGGCAACGATCACATTGACATCGCCAGAAGGGCTCCATGCGGCCTGCGCCGTGAAAGGCAAAAGCAGCGCTGCCAGCGTAATGAGCAGTCGTTTCATCGGATTCCTCCATCCGCTCTAAAAATTTTGTGCACCAGGTTTATTTTTCTGCAAATTCACAAATTATGCAATAGTCCGGAACCGTTTTCGATTTAGCATTTTCCAGAAGGCCCCAAGCAGCTCGGGGCAAAATAGCCAGGCCAGCGGCAGCGTAAGGAGCGTAAAAGCGGCCAGGCTGATGCCAAGGCGCAGGCAATGCCCTGCCAGGGGCGCAGCAACTGGCGAGGGCAAATAAACGCAAATGAGCCAGGCGCAGGCGGCGGGCGCCAGGGAGGCCGCAAACACGCGGGCGCAGAGATTCAGGAGCCCTGAAAATGCCGCTGGCCCATGCCTTTTTAGCCAGATCAGGCAGAGCCAGGCAACATAAGCGCAAATTGAAAGCGTTGAAACAGCGGCAATACCTGTGCTGCCATTGGGAATGGCCAGCCAGTAGTAGCAGGGAATGCACAAGACTGTTACTGCCGTGCCGGTGAGCGCAGGCGTTATCGTATCCTCATGGGCGTAAAAAGCGCGGGCGATCACCATATAGATAATCCAGGCAAGGGCAGGGGCAAGCATTATCTGGGCAAGGGGCGCGCACGCCGCCGCATCAGCGGCGCTGAATCTGCCGCCTTCGAAAATCAGCCCCAGCAAGGGCCGGGCAGCAGCCATCATCCACAAGCTCAAGGGGATGACAATGGCCAGCCCTGCAGCCAGCGCCCTGTTGAGCGTGGCGGAGAACTCGTCGCTCCTGTTCTCCGCGAGCAGTTTGACAAGAAACGGATAGGACGCGACTGCGATTGCCTGGCCCATCAGGCTTACTGGCACCTGGGCGATTCTGCGGCCATAATTGAGCAGACTGACGTTGCCTTCAGGCAGCAGGCTGCCAAAAACGCGCAGGAACTGCTCATCAAGCATGACTACAGTCTGGCCAAGCATCAGGGGAAGCGCGATGATCAGGAACTTTTTGATGCCCCTGTGCCAGAAGTTGAAACGCATAGCCAGGCCGCCCTTCAGCGCGACTGCCAGCGGGAGCAGAAACGCTCCCAGAAAAGCGCCGATGCCAACGCCGATGCAATAGCCAGTCATGCCAAAAGCGGCAGGATTGGCAGCAGCCAGGGGCAGAAGCAGGCCAAAGAGAATGATGCAGCCATTGTAGACAAGCGGGGAGAGGGCAGGCACTGCAAACTGGCGGCGCAGAAAAAGCAGGGCTGTGAAGCTGGCGCCGGAAAGGAAGAAGATCTGACCTGGCAGGATAAGGCGCATAAAAAAGGCCAGGCGCCGAAGCTGGCCGTCATCAAAGCCAGGCGCAACGAGACTGGCAAGCGGCAAGGCCCAGATTTCCCCTGCCAGGGTCAGCAGGCAGGAGGCAGCTGTAATCCAGCCAAAAATGGCGGAAAAAAGGCGCCAGGCATCGTTGCCGTCTTTCTGGAAAGCGCGGGCGAGCAGGGGAATCATGGTTATGGACATAAACCCCCCGGCAAGCAGATAATTGATGATATCTGGCACTACAAAGGCGGCAAAATACATGTCTGCCTCATGGGAAGCGCCAAATTGCCAGGAAATTATCTTGTCGCGAATGAGGCCCATCAGGCGCGAAAGCAGGGAGCTGGCAGCGAGGAGCAGTGCGGCGGCGCCAAGCCGCTGGCTGCCAGAAAGCAATCCCATCAGGCTTTCCGCCTGGACCGAAAGCTGGCTGAAGCACGTTTGTGCGGGCGGCGCGATCCGGAATTTTCGTCTCTCTGGCCCGTCTTGCGCCAGGAACCGCTTTTTTTGCGCGCCTGTTTACGGAGGCGGGCTGGCGCAAGGCGCAATTCCTGTTTTTCCAGGTCAACGCTTAATAGCCTTGCCTCCACTGGCTGGCCCAGCTGCCAGACCTGGCCGCCGGAAGCGCCCCTGAGCGCCTGTGCGGGCGCGTCAAAATGGTACCAGTCCCTGCCAAGCTCTTCCACGCGAATCAGTCCCTCAGCAGGAATTTCGTCAAATTCCACAAACAGCCCAAAATCGGCTACTCCGGAAATCACGCCCTTGAAAGTCTCGCCTTCCCTGCCCTCAAGGTACACGCAGGCCAGCCGTTTCGCAATTTCACGTTCGCATTCCACAGCGCGACGCTCCAGTCCGTTGAGCTCGCCGGCAATGGCAAGCAGCTGCTCCTTGTCGGGGCAAGAGTGTTTTTCCACGCCCAGCTGTTTTTTCAGGGCCCGATGCGTCAGCAAATCCGCATAGCGGCGAATCGGCGAAGTGAAATGGCAGTAGGATTTTGAGGCCAGGCCGAAATGGCCGATATTCTGCGGCTGGTAGCGAGCCTGGGCCATTGAGCGCAAACAGAGGCGATTGACTACATATTCCTGGGGAGTATTAACGGCAAGCCCAAGAATTTTGCGGATTGCGCCAGGCCCTGGCTCAGTGTTAGCCTTTCCGTCTGGCGGCAGGCATTCAGGGGCGATGTGATGCAGGGTGTCGTAGAGGCGCGCCAGTTTTTCAGGCTCGGGCCCGGGATGGACGCGATACAGGAAATCCTGTTTCTGTTCTTCAAGCCAGCCGGCTACAGCCTCATTGGCGGCGATCATGAACTCCTCGATGAGCATGTGCGCGTCATTGCGTTGCCGCTCCCCTATTGCTTCCAGTTTTCCTTCTTCATCAAATTTGTAAACCGGATCAGGCAGGAAGAAATCAAGAGTGCCCCGCTCCCGTCTCGCTCTGGCAAGCGCCTTGTACAACTGGCGGCCCTCGCGCAGCATGGACGCAATATCCGGGCTGGCTATGGAATCATTTTCGCCATTGAAAAAAGCGGCGACATCATCGTAAACCAGGCGTCCGGCAGAGCGCATCGCTATTTGCGCGAATCTTGGTTTGCCGGGATTGCCGCGATGATCAAATGGCATCTCGACCAGCATTGCGAGTCTGTCCTCATTTGGCTTCAGACTACAGAGACCGTTGGAAAGGGCCTTTGGCAGCATTGGCTCAACCGAGCGGGGGAAATACCAGGAATTGCCCCGCGCCAGGGCTTCGGCATCAAGGCTGCCCTTTCTGGAATCCGGGCGAACGTAATGGCTGACATCGGCGATGGCTACGCGGAGAATCCAGCCGGAGCCGGTTTTTTCAACATGAATGGCGTCATCGAAATCACGGGCGTCAGCGCCATCTATGGTAACAAAAGGCAGGGCGCGCCAGTCTTCCCTGCCTTCCATGTCCTGCGCAGTGGGTGCGGGAGGCAGGGCCGCGGCCTGTTCCAGGGCCAGGGCGGGGAAGGGACCGGGCACTTGCTGGTTCAGCTTGACAATGCTTTCCTGGGCGGAGATGCGATCCAGCGGCCCTTCGATCCGGATGATCTCCGCCTGCCATTTTGTGTCGGATATGGCCCGCAAGGGCCGAAGGACGGCAACATCGCCGGGCTTGAGGCCAGCTGCAAGCGGGCCTGGCGCAGCCACCCTGAAGGAGGCGCTGACGCGGCTATCCGCAGGCTTGAAGAGCAGGGATTTTTTTTGGTGGCCGCTGAAAACCGCAGGCACTTCTTTCAGTCTGCGTTCTACAACTTCGAGGATCTTGCCCCTGGCGCCGGAAGAGCCGGGAAGAATGAGGGCGCGAACCAGATCCCTGTGCCAGGCGTTACCGGCCTGAAATGGAGAAATATGGATTTCCCTGTGGGGATAATCCGCGGGCTGGCTTACTTTTACCCTGCCCGAGCCGCTGGCCGAGCCGACGTATTCGCCAGTTACGATGACGGATTCCTGGCCGGGACCCCAGAAGCCGCCTGGGAGCTGACTGATCTGGCCGTTTTCCTGCAGCTGGCGCAGCAACTTTTCAACTTTCTTGCGGGCGCCATGCGGCTGGCCGGAAAGGGCGAGAATGCCATCAAGACGGAGGGGGCGGGGATGGGCGCCGAGCAGCTGGAGCAGCGATTCGGCGTCAGGCGCGGCAGCGTTTTTCTTTTTTTTCACGGCATATCCAAAATTTGCGGTTGTAAACAAAAAAGGGCAAACAGATTTGCCCTTTTGAAATTACGGAGTCAGATAAACAGAGTGAATCAGTCGCGGCCGCCGCCAAACAGGCGAAGCATCATGATGAATATATTGATGAAATCAAGGTAGAGTGTGAGCGCGCCAAGAATCGCGCCGCGGCGCATGGCAAGCGCGTTGTCCACTGGCGCCTGTTCGCCAAAATTGCGCAAGCGCTGGGTGTCATAGGCGGTAAGGCCCGTAAACACCAGAACGCCTACGCAGGAGATGATGAAATTCATCATTGTGCTCTTCAGGAATATATTGACCAGCATTGCGATGATGAGGCCAATCAGGCCCATGAACAGGAAACTGCCCAATCCTGTAAGATCACGTTTGGTTACAGTGCCGTAAATGGACATGGCAAGGAAAGTGCCGGCAGTGCAGACAAAGGCGGTGCCTATGGAGCCAATTGGGTACACAACGAAAATGGAAGACAGCATCGCGCCTGTGAGAGCGGAATAGAGCAGAAACAGCCCTGTAGCGACAGGCGCGGACATTTTGTTGATGGCAGCTGAAATTGCAATGACCAGGCCGAACTGCGCCAGCACAAGCACTATCAGGGACACAGTGTTGCCAAGAATGGCGCGCTG
>JAAUYW010000133.1 GCA_014804915.1 Desulfovibrio sp.
CGCAAGAAACTGCAAGCCCGCAGGGATGCGTTGCGCGCCGAGGCCCTGGGCCTGCAGGAACGTCTTGAGCGTCTCCAGATTATCATTCCCATGCATGTCGGTGAAAACGAGAAATTGTACGGCTCTGTTACAACTGCGATGATTGGCGATTCAATTTCCGCGGAAGGCATTGATATCGACAGGCGCCGCATTTTGCTGGATGCCCCGATTCGCTCGCTTGGCCATCATCCTGTGCGCGTGCGCCTCCATCCTGATATCATCGCCATGGTTCCGGTCAAGGTGGTGTCGGATCAGAAGCGGGAGGAGCCAGATCCGCAATCCCAGCTCACCGAGGAAGAAAAAGCTGCCCTCGCTGTGGATGAGGCAATGCGCGAATCCGAGCTCGCAAGGGAAGTGGCCGGCGCGCCTGAATAGCTTTTGCAAGCGTCCCCCAGCCAGGGGCCCACTGATTCCCTTGCAATGAAATTCAATGTCTGAAAATGAAGCAGCCGCCCCGGAACGCAAGTCCCGGGGCGGTTCCCGCAAAAAGAATTCCCTTTCAGCTGCGGATATCCCGAACGAGCTAGTAAAGCGGGTGCCTCCCCACAGCGCGGAGGCTGAAACCGCTGTGCTCGCCGGAATTCTCATGCGTCCTCAGATGATGAATTCCATAGCGGATATTCTCGCAGCCGAGGATTTTTATTTGCCGGCAAACCAGCTTGTTTACCGCGCCTGCGTCAGTCTTTATTCACGTTCAGCTCCAATTGATGTTCTCACAGTAGGCGAGGAGCTGAAAAGCCATGAGCAACTCGAAGCAGCTGGCGGCGCTGTTTATATTGGCGATCTGGCACAGGCTGTCGTTTCTGGCGCCAATGCCGAATTTTATGCGCGCCTTGTGCGCGACCGCTCAATGCAGCGCAAACTGATCGAGGCCTGCGCAGGCATTATTGGCAATTGCTTTGAACCAGGCGTTAGCGTGGAGAGTCTCCTGGATGAATCCGAGCAGGCCGTATTCGCGGTGTCCAGCCGCACAGCGCGCACGGAATTTTCCCAGAGCAAGGAGCTCATGGAACGTGTCTTTGAAGATCTCTCCAGGCTGGCGGATGCGCGGGATGTAATCACAGGCGTCACCACAGGTTTCGAGCGGCTTGACCAGTTGACTGCGGGGCTGCAAAGTTCTGATCTGATCATTGTCGCAGCCAGGCCGAGCATGGGCAAGACGGCTTTCGCCTTATGCGCTGCGCTGAATGCCGCGATCAAGCAGAATGTGCCAGTGGCGATTTTTTCGCTGGAAATGTCCAAACAGCAGCTCATGCACAGGATGCTGGCAATTCGCGGACGCGTGGATCTTTCCAGTTTGCGCAGGCCGGCGACTCTCAGGGACGAGGACTGGAAAAGCCTTTATGCCGCAGCGGATGTGATTTCCAACGCGCCGATTTTCATTGATGATAGCCCCGCGCTTTCCACACTGGAATTGCGCGCCCGCGCCCGCAGGCTCAAGGCCGAGCATGGCCTGGGCCTGGTTGTCATTGATTACCTGCAGCTCATGCGCTCTTCGCGGCGCACAGATTCTCGTGAGCTTGAGATCTCTGATATTTCGCGTTCGCTCAAGGGGCTGGCAAAGGAGCTTGACATTCCGGTGATGGCCCTTGCGCAGTTGAATCGCAAAGTTGAAGATCGCACAGACAAGCGGCCAATTCTGGCCGACTTGCGCGAATCGGGCGCTATAGAGCAGGACGCCGATGTCATCATGTTCATTTATCGCGATGATGTCTACAAATACAAAAAGCCCTCCGAGCGGCCTGATGTGGGTGATGCGGAAGTAATTATTGGCAAACAGCGCAATGGCCCCGTTGGGATTGCGGAGCTGATGTACCATTCCAGATACACTTCTTTTGTTTCCCGCGCGCCGGATTTTCAGGCTTCTGAATCTCTGCCCCCTGCCAATTGACATTGCAGCAGGGATGCGAATCAGGAAAGCCGCCGGCATAATGCCGGCGGCTTTCCTGATTCTACTGTGCTTCGCTGGCTGATGGCTCTGCGGGCGCAGGTTCCTGGGCTGAATTGTTTGTTTCTGCTTCGGGAATTGCCTGACTTTCTGTTGCCGGCTCTTCTACAGGCTCCTGTTTGCGGTTTTCAGGCGCAGCAGTTTCCTGCTGTGGGTCAGTGGGCGCAGCAGAGCCCAAATCTTCAGGGATTTTTGCTTCTGGCTGTGCAGTTTCCGCTTCTCCGGGCACAGGCGGCGCAGGCATTTTGTATACAGGAGGCGACTGTGGCTGGGCAATTTCTGGAGCAGGTTCGGCGGCCTCAGGGGCGGGAGTGAAGGCTGGCGGCTCAAGGGGGGCTATGTCCGGAGCAGCCGGTTCACTCGGCAGGCTTTCTGGCGATTTATCGGGCACCGGTGTAGCCAGGGCATCCATCACAAGGCCTTCAACATGCGCGAAGCTTGCAAGCGGACTGTCAGGCATGGCTGCGAGCTCTGGCACCAGCTTCAGGCGGCAGGGCTGACAGAGAATTATTACGAACAGTATAGCGTAAATCATGGGGCCAGCCCCGCTAAAGCGTTTGACAAACATCAGGGCCAGCAGGCCGCCCGCAAGCGCGATGACGCCAATAATCGGCAGCATGGAAAGCGATTGCAGTTTCTGGCTTAAATCTACAACCGGAATATCCGGCAGGGCCGCAAACAGATACTGCTGTGTGGCAGCAAAACTCAAGCCAAGCAGGATGGCGCCTGCGGCGATCAGGCAGATGGCGGCCAGGAGGCAGAAAAAGCGATTGCCGGCATTGCCAAGATTAATCATGGCCTTGCCCAGCAACGTGGTTGCCAGACAGGCGATGGCTATGCCAGCCGGATGAAATGGACTTGTGCAGATGGCAATGGGCAGCGCAATTACAATGCAAATCCAGATAAGGGCGGATCCATTGTCATGTCTTGAGGCCGAGAGGCTTTTGCCAGCTGATCCCAATACGCGCACCCAGGAAACGCCAAATACCATCAGGAGCCAGGGCAGTGTGCCGAGGATTCCGATTGCTACGGGCGCAAGCCACCTGATCTCGATTGGCCAGCCAAAATGCCAGGAATTGGCAAACAGATAGGACAGATAGGAATCATTGACATGACCGAGCATGAGCCAGCCCAGCCAGATGCCGATAATGGCTATGAGGAGAATGAAGCCAAAAATTGCATCGAGTTTTTGCGCTCGCCGGAATTCGGCGCGCCAGGCCAGAAAGCAAACGCTGCCAACAAGAGGCGTGGCCAGAAAGAACCAGCCTCCGCTGAGAAAGGCGAAGGCAGTGAGCACAAATGCCACAGGCAGGCTAAACCATGCGTTGCGGGCTGACCAGCCGCGGCAGAAAAAGACGAGGGCAAAGAGCAAAAGGCCTGAAGCGAGCGCGGCAGGCCCGACAAAGGCTGGCAGTGGCGCGAATGCCGGACAGCAGAGCAGGATAAGGCCGGAAGCAAAGGCTGCCCTGTAGCCAAACCCCGCTGCATGGCAGAGGGACCAGACGCCGAGAACAGCAAAAAAGGCGCACAGAAAAGTGACCGTAGGCAGCAGGTAGCCAGAATCGGTCAGACCGGGACTCAGGGCGATCAGGCCGGTGACCCATGAAAAAACCGGCCATTGCGCCGCGCTCCAGACGCCATTGTCAAGGCCGGTCGGCGCAAGCCAGGAGCTTGAGGCAATAGAATGGAGAAAAGCTGTTACAGATTTGATTTCTGCAGGGCAGTAAACAGCATTGAGCGGTTGCCAGAAAGCTGGCCACGCCATGCAGACGAGCGCTGCGAGGAGCGCGAGCGGGCCAATTTTGGACAGCCCATTAAAACATGCGTTGAATCTTCCGTGAGGGATGGCGTCGGGCGCCGCTGCCACTGCCTCTTTCGGATGCTCCTCAATTTCTCCTGTCTGTTCTTCGGACCGAATTTCTGGAGCGGCTTGCGAAGCTGAAACGTTCGTAGCGGAATCTGCCTGCGCCTCACCTTGTTCTGGCGTCCCGGTAACTGGCGTTTGCTCGATTGTGGCGCCAGATTCAGTTTTTTCGCTCATGTTTCCCCCTGCGAACGGGATTTAGGGTTTTACCGAACTTGCTTCAAAAAATACATTTTTCGAATCCTTGCCGCTGAGGCCTAGTCTGAACCCTGTTCCTGAAAAGCCGGAATCAAGGGACTGGGCCGTACCTGCGTCCATTGCGGATCTGATATTTTCTGGCAGGCGCACAACAAGTTCATCGGGATTTTTGCCAAAATTGCAGGCAAGCAGCCAGAAGCCGCCGGAAGGCAAGCGGGTGAGCAGGCCAAAACCGCCGCCGCGGCCGCGAATCACCTCCGCAATCTTTCCAGTGGCAAGACCTGCCCTGGCGCGAGTGGCAAGGGTGTGTTCCAGCCAGCCATCAGAGGGGCGGCTCAGGGAGCCGGGATAAAACTCAACGAATGCCAGCCCTGGCATTCCAAGACGCCAGCAGAGCAAAAAACGCCGAATCTGCTCGATTTCGGCCTCATTGTTACCAGAGGGAAAGATTTGTCTGAAAAGCAGCCTGAAATCTATTGTCTGGCCCAGGCTCGCAAGCTTTTGCGCAGCTTCAGTCCAGGCGGGATTATTCAGGAGCAGGGCTGGCTTGTAGCCTTTGTGGCTGTTGAAGCCCCGTGCCAGGCGGGACACATCCAGCCCCTGGGAGAGCCAGTCGCGGTACAGTTGCGCCACAGGCCTGCCGTCCGCCATGACAAGGCCATAAGCGACAAGCAGGGGAGTAAGATCATCGCGGCAGAAGTCGCATGGCCCCTGCAGCACAGCCAGCATGGCGGACAGGGGGAGGGGGTCTGCCTGCAAGGCCCAGCCGCCATAGCGATGGATTTGGCGGGCAAGGTCGTTCAAGGCCGAAATGCCTGGGGAAAGCGAGGGCGTGCCTCCGGCGTCTGGCTCCAGAGCCATCAAGGGCTCGAAATGTAGTCCTGCCAGGGCTTCTCCCAGGAGGCCCGTCTGCCTGATGGCTGCGGCATGGAGCACTTTGGCTGAGCTTCCGGATGGATCCTGCCAGCTTAGGACAGGTTGGCCGGGATCTTCGGCAAAGCGATAAATCCAGCGTCTGGGCACGCCATCCACTCCCATTACCGCTCCGGTGGCTGCCCAGCCGCCTTTGCTTGTCCATACCAGCCTGTCGCGCGCTATGCTTGCAGGCAACACGCCAGCCTGGGCCAGTTCGTCAATTGCCTGCGCGGAAAGGGCTTCGCAATCCCATTCTTCATGTGTGAGCGGCAACAGGGCTTCAGCTTTTTCAGGCACTGGCAGCATGGCATAAAGGCCGCCATGCTCAGGCGCGTTGCGGGCTTGAAGAAAAAAATCCGGGCCGCGTCCGGTTGCGCCGGAAAGAAGATCCGAGCCAAGTTCAAGCCCATTTTCTTCAGCAGCCTGCGCCAGTTTCCTGAAATCCTCATCAGTGCCAAAGCTTGCGTCAAAATTGAAAGATGCCGGCGCCCTTGAAGACTGCATTCCGTTTTTTTCCGTCCAGACGTCGGGGCTTTCGCCAGTGGCTCCGAGATAAATGCCACCAAATCCCATTTTGCGCGCGGTTGCGACCTGCGCGGCCAGCTCCCGGAAATAGGGAGATTTTGGATTGGCAGGCAGCTCCGCAAGCTCAAGCCAGTTTGGCGCGGCATTCAGCAGCACATTGGCACGCCGTGGCTCGCCAGGCTGGAGCCATACTCTCTGGGTTTGTGAAACCTGGGCAATAAGGGAGGGGGCTTCGCCAAGCATGGATTGCTTCTGGAGCCAGTGCAGATAGCCAGGCGCAGCCCGGGGAATTTCGATTTCTGTTTTTTTTGGCCTTTCTGAAGAAAAACAGCCGGCAACGCAAAAAATCGTCAGGCATAGCAGGATAAAACGCATCTATGCCTCTTCTTCCTTGACTTGCGTCCAGAGTTCATCCTGGGCTGCGAAATCCAGCTTGCAGAAATCAAGACCAGCGGCGTCAGCCATTTCTTCCATGCGTTTGAAACGTCTTAAAAATCTGCTGCAAGCCATGTCCAGCGCCTCGCTGGCTTTCAGACCATGCCTGCGGCCGAGTTCAACCAGGCTGAAAAGCATGTCGCCCAGTTCATGCTTTTTGGCTTCATCATTTTCCTCCTGGACTGCGTCCAGCCATTCCAGCCATTCAGCTTCCACCTGGCGCTCCACGCCTTCATTGTCAGGCCAGGTGAAGCCGGCGCGCGCCGCGCGGGAATGGATGCGGTAAGCCTTGATCAGCGGGGGCAGACTTTGGGGCAGGCTGGCGAATATGCCCCTGGACTCGCGCTCTTCTTTCTTTATTTCGTCCCAGGCCTTGAGTTGCTCATTCAGTGATGCGAATTTTGCGCCTGCGAAAACATGGGGATGACGTCTGATCATCTTGGCGCGGTTATATTCCAGGCATTCAGCAAGTGAAAACTCATCTCCATATAGCTGCGCCAGAAAGAGCAGCAAAAAGAATACATCGCCAAGCTCCTCGCGCACTGCAAGGGCATTGCCGCTTCTTATGGCGGCAACAAGCTCATGGCTTTCCTCAATCACGTAATCAGCAAGGCTCTCCGGCGTCTGGGCCCTGTCCCATTGACAGCCCTGCGGGCTGGTAAGCGTCTGGATTGTTTCCCCGAGCGCAAGTAGGGCCTCGCAATCTTTTTCTTTCATCAGCGGTGATTCCGTTCTTAAATTCTGCTGGCCAGATCAGGCGGCAGCCATTGTCTTATCTGGTCGATCAGGGCCGTAAAATAGGGCAGCATGCGGGAATCGCGCATAAAGGGCGCATCCCGGAAAAGTTTCTCAAGCACAATGAAAATCAGCGCCCATATCAGCGCGCCCTTGGCCAGGCCAAGCAGGGCTCCGGCCAGCCTGTCAGCCCAGGCTGCAAAGGAAAAAGAAATTATTTTCTTGAGAAGTCTGGCCAGAAGCCCGATTGCCAGCATGACAGCTATGAATACCAGGGCGCAGGCGGCGATTGAGCGCAGGGAGGGATCGGAGATAAAATCCAGCCAGGGTGCCACCTGGGCGCTCCAGGCGCGAGCGGCCCAAAAGCCGCCAATCAGGGAGACGATGCCTGCCGCTTCCCCTATGAAGCCGTTGGTGAGGCCGCGAATTGTGAACAGCACGAGGGTGACTACAATAACAAGATCAAAAATGTCCTGCCCCATACTGGCTCCTTTGCTCCAGGGCAGGTTAAACCACTCTTGCTTCAAAATCAATCCGCGGCGCCATGTCCTGGCCTGATGTCTGCTCCCTGCGCGGCCCCAGGGCATTCCATGAATAATTCCATCTCGATCTGGCGCAGCAGCGCGGCCAGTCCGGCTCCGGTAAGTCCCGAGACTTGCGCGGCATGAGGCCAGGCGCAGGCCAGGTCATGCCGCTCGCTTTCCGAAAGAAGATCGCATTTGTTCAGGGCGAGCAGGCGGGGATATTCGGCCAGGCCCAGATCCTCAAAAACTGTTTCCACAGCCAGGATCTGCTTCTCAAGCTGGGGATGGCTGGCGTCTGCGACATGAATGAGCAGGTTCGCCTTGCCAAGCTCCTCTAGCGTGGCGTGAAAGGCTTGCGTGAGCTCCGCTGGCAAATTGCGGATGAAACCCACAGTGTCGGAAATGGCAATTTCACGCTCTTCAGGAAAGCGCAATCGCCGCGTAACAGGATCAAGCGTGGCAAAAAGGCGATTTTCGGCCAGGCTGCGCGATTGCGTCAAGGTATTCAGCAAGGTCGATTTGCCTGAATTGGTGTAGCCCGCCAGGGCGACCAGCGGAATGCGATTTTGTTCGCGACGTTTTCTGGCAAGCGCGCGCTGTTTTTGCAATTGCTCCAGCTCGCGCTTTAGCTGCGCCATGCGCGTCCTGCTTTTGCGGCGGTCAGTTTCCAGCCTGCTTTCACCAGGTCCGCGGCCGCCAATGCCGCCCATTAGCCGGTCCAGGGCATTGTGCTTGCCTGCGAGTCTGGGTTGGGCATAGGCGAGCTGGGCCAGCTCGACCTGCAGCTTGCCAGCTCTGCTGCTGGCGCGCTGCGCGAAAATGTCGAGTATCAGCTGGGTGCGGTCAATTACCCTGCGCTCTGTGACGTCTGCCAGATTATGCAGCTGGGCTGGCGCAAGTTCGCCATCGAAAATGAGCAGATCAGCCCGGGCCTGCAGCGCCTGGACTTCCAGCTCCATGAGCTTGCCTCTGCCCAGGATGTACCGGGGATCAGGTTTCTGGGCGCGCTGCGCGAGCGTGGCCGCCACTTCCAGTCCTGCCGAGATTGCTAGCTCTTTGAGCTCTGCAAGTTTTTCAGCCTGACTGGCATGGGATTCCGGACTGACGGAAACCAGGAGGCAGCGGTTTGGAAATGTTTCATCAATCCCTTCTCCCAGGCGCGTTTCTATGTCGCGCGCAAGACTGGAAAAGTCGCAGGCGGAATCATGCCAGGCGCGAAGCGGGCCGATCAGGCAGGCCTGCTCCATGCGGGAGTTTTTCAGTTCAAGCAGGCTTTGCGGAGGGTCAGGCGGACAGATCCAGGCGCTTTGCCAGCGTCCTGGCTCTCCGTCCTGGTCAGACTCAAGCATCGTGGCTGCGTCAAGACGCAGGAAGAGCATATCCATCAGGTCTTCCTGATCAAGCGGAGCGGAAGAAAGGTGCGTATGCAAGAGGCGCAGGCCGCGCAGTCTGCCAGGCGCCACTCGTGGCAGTTCGGGGATATAAATGCCCGTGGCTGTGCCTGCGATCACAAGCTGGATTTTGCCTTTTCTGTCAACGAGCAGCCCAAGCTGGCGGTTGAGAAGCCTTGAAAGGGAAGCCAGCTCCCTTGCCTGCTCGGCAGTCCAGGCCTGGCCGGACGGGAGGCGGCGTTTGTATAGCCGCTCCAGCGCCCTGATCTGGCCTGGTTTAAGTCCCTGCAAGTTGCCCTGTGGCGTTGGGATGGCAGCCTCCGCTCAGTTCGGAAAGATTTGCGACCTTACATGCGCAGCTCAGGGACGGAGATATGAGGCAATGAGTGCGTCATAGCGGGAAGTGGCGTCAAAGGCGCGGGAGGCCATGGCCTGGCGGAATTCCAGGGGAGCTTTCATTCCGTTTTCCTCAAGCTCTTTTTTTGCAATTCCATACCAGGCGGGTTCCGGGAGCGTCAGTACGTTGTGGAAATTTTTTGCCGCGGCCCGCAGCAGGCACGGGCCGCCGATGTCAATTTCCTCCACTGCCTCTGCCAGGGATAAATTGCGCTCGACAGCTCCTGAAAAATCGTAAAGATTGACGCAGACAAGGTCGATCGTTTCAATGTCATGTTCTGCGAGCGTCTGGATATGGAGTGGATCGTCTTTTTTTGCCAGGATGCCGGCATGGATTTTGGGATGGAGCGTCTTGACGCGGCCATCCAGCATTTCCGGAAAACCTGTAACTGCGCTAACCGGTATTACCGGAATTTGCGCTGCTTCAAGAACTTTTTTTGTGCCGCCAGTGGAGATGAGGGTTACGCCGTTTTCAACCAGAAAACTGGCAAATTCTCTCAGGCCCGTCTTGTTGGTGACGCTGAGGATGGCGCGTCGAATCGGCAAGAGATCCATATTTTTTCACCTTGCTGGCAGGGCGCTGAACCGGATCAGGCGCGCTGCCTAAAATTTACGTCCGGTTTTCAGCATTTCAGAAAGCAGGGCCTCCCTTAACCAGAGGGAAACAGGACCCGGAACGCCGGAGCCAATGGGGCGCCCATCAAAATGGGTGATCGAAACGCAAAGCGTGGCGCTTGTTAAAAGCAGCATTTCCTGCGCGGTGGCAATCTCATCCTTGTGAATCGGCCCCTTGCGCACTGGCATTTGCGATGCGGCAAGCTCAAGCGCGGCGATAAGCGTGGTGCCTGGCAGAATGCGCTCAAGTCCGGGGCTGCGCAAGACGCCATCCTTGTCTACTATTGCGACATTGGCTATGGCTGCTTCGCCAATATGGCCCTTGTCATCAAATGTGATGGCAACATCCATGTTTTTTGCGTGCGCTTCCCGCGCCATGAATACATTTGGCAGATAATTGGTATTTTTTATTCTGGCCAGATATTCCTGCTTTGGCGGAATCGAGCTTGCGAAGGCGGTAAGGCCCCTTGCGTAATATTCATGGTCAGGCAAGCCGGATTTGAGGGCGACAATGTAAAGGCTGGAAGCTGGAGATTCACTGGGTGAAATGCCAAAGCCGCCGGGCCCGCGGCTGAGAAAGACCCGGATATCGCCATGATCCTCGCCGCCAGCCCTGGCAACTTCGCAAATTCTGGCTGCAATGGCTTCAAAAGGACAGGGCGGCTGAATGTCGAGAAGCGCCGCGCCTTCAGCCATTCTGTCCAGATGCGCCGTAAGGGCGAATAGCCTGCGTTCGCGATAGCATATGCTTTCAAACAGGCCATCCCCGCGATGGACTATATGGTCGTCCAGCGGCACGAGCATGCAGGCGGGATCTGCGCAAACCAGATCAAGCCTGCTGTCGTAAAAGGCCAGCACCTTGTCGCTGCCTGGCCTTGGGGCCGCCAGAAGCGCGGCCACATATTCCTCGCGGCTGGCTATTTCCATCGCTAATCCATGAAAACATTGCGATCCGGAACTCTTACCAGATCCATTTTCACAAGCTCTTCAGCAATCTGCACCGCGTTCAGGGCTGCGCCCTTGCGCAGGTTGTCTGCAACAATCCACATATTGAGTCCGTTTTCGATGCTTTCATCTTCGCGGATGCGGCCTACGAAAGTATCATCCTCGCCTGCGGCGTCGATTGCGAGCGGATAGAGATTTTCAGCCGGATTATCGATTACCCGAACGCCAGGCGCCCGCGCCAGCAACGCCCTGCAATCCCTGGCAGTGAGCTTTCTGGCAGTCTCTACATTTACCGATTCCGAATGTCCGTAAAACACAGGCACGCGCGCGCATGTGGCTGTAACGCGCAAATCCGGCATGGACAGGATTTTTCTGGTCTCATTGACCATCTTCATTTCTTCCCTGGTGTATTCATTTTCCAGAAACACATCAATATGTGGCAGGATATTGAAAGCTATGCGATGCGGGTAAACGCTGTTTTCTGTATCCCTGCCGTTGAACAGGTCGCGCACCTGCCTTTCAAGCTCCTCAATGCCTTTCTGGCCTGTGCCTGAAACTGCCTGATATGTTGAAACCACTACGCGTTCCAGTCCCGCCGCGTCCAGAATTGGTTTGAGCACAACCACCATCTGGATAGTGGAGCAGTTGGGATTGGCAATAATGCCCTTCTGATCCCGCAATGCCTGGGCGTTGACTTCCGGCACAACCAGGGGGCAGCGCGGATCCATGCGCCAGGCCGAGGAGTTGTCAATTACCACGCAGCCGGAATGGGCTGCGCAAGGCGCGAACTTTTCGCTGACCGATCCGCCAGCCGAAAAAAGGGCCAGGTCAATGCCGGCGAAGGAATCTTCTTTCAGTTCCCTGACCGTCAGCTCCTCATCGCCGAAAGGCACGGCGTTGCCGGCAGATCTTGCGGAAGCCAGCGGAATTACTTCGGAAACCGGGAAGTTGCGCTCGTACAGCGTTTTCAGCATTTCACGGCCAACAGCGCCTGTGGCCCCTGCCACCGCGACCTTGTATTTCTTGTCCATTTCCTCCTCCCGGAAATCCTGGAAATCTGAATTGTCGACAGCGGGGAATATAAGCGAAAGCCACCAGAATGTGAAGCAGGCAATGCAGATTTTGTGGTTCTGGCCTTTACAAAATGGTTTCTTGCTGTTATCAGGACTTTTTACAAAATTTTGCCCGGGAACCGTTTCCGGGCTTTTGGAGAATGTTATGGAACATGAAGATATAGAGCATTTTCGCAAATTGCTGCACTCAATGCTTGAGGAAGCGCAACAAAACGGCGATTCCACGCTGGTGGAGCTGACTGGCAGCAATGAGGTATTCGCAGATCCGGCTGACCGCGCCACTGCGGAATCCGATCGGGCCTTTAC
>JAAUYW010000134.1 GCA_014804915.1 Desulfovibrio sp.
AACATTTATTTGACAGACAAGGACTACGCGCTTGAATTTGGCATTCTCAACCAGTTGAAAATTTACGAGAACCTGAATTTTAATCTTGAATTTGGCTATGTCCATCTCATGATGGACAGATCAGACAGCGTCTGGGGCCTGGCCCAGACGGGCGGAGGCGAGCGCGGCCTGCGCGATGCCTGGAATATAAGCGGATTGCTGTCCTACACTTTTTAGCCAGCCTTTTTCCGGCCAGGACGTTTTCAGGCTGAAGACGTGCTCGCCGGAGGCCGCCCCGCCACAATCATCCCTGCCTGCAAAAGTTCCTGCAGGAGCCTGGCCAATGGCAGCCCTACGACATTTGTCCAGGCGCCCTCGATTTTGTCCGCCAAAAAGCCGCCCCCATCCTGGATGCCATAGCCCCCTGCCTTGTCATACGGCCTGCAGGCGGCGGCATAGGCCAGGAGACAGGCCTCCGGCCAGTCTGCAAAATGAACCGCTGTCGCTTCCACAAATTGGGTTTTTGCGCCATCCGGCCAGACAATGCAGACTCCGCTAAAAACCTGATGCCTGCGTCCGTTCAGAAGCCTGAGCATGGTCAGCAGCCCGGTTTCCGATTCTGGCTTGCCGAAAATTGCGTTATCAAGGCTCACAATAGTATCGCAGGTGATGATGGCAGTGGGCGCTGTCTGGAGAGTTGGCGTTTGCGCGAATATGGCCATGGCCGCGCTGGCCTTGGCGGCGGCTGTTGCCAGGGCATACGCATCCGGATGCGCTCCGGCTGGCGCCCGGGCTTCGGGACAGCCGGTTTTGAGGACAAAAAAATCCACGCCTGTCGCAGCGAGAAGCTCCTGACGGCGGCTTGATGCCGAGGCCAGGCAGATCTTGCAGCCAGGAGAAGTGGAAAATATCGATGCCGCCATCAGGCCGCCTTGGAGCGCATTATTTCCCTGCCGTCCAGATCCAGAACCCTGAAAATGCCATTTTCATAAAGTCCGTAACTCGCCGGAAAGCCGCCCTTGGGCAGCGACATCGAGCCTGGATTCCAGAACTGGTAGCCTGCCGCTGTCTCTGCGCGGGGAATATGGGTGTGGCCGCGCAGGATTACCGTGCCGGACGGGATTCCGGCCAGGGGCGGATTTTCTGGCAGATGATGGCCGTGGCTTGCGAAGATGCGCAGATTGTCCGCCTCTATCCATGCGGAATCCGGCATTGGAAAGGGCATGAGATTCACGTCGACTTCGGCATCGCAATTGCCGCGCACCGCGGTAACAGGGCAGGGCAGCTGCAGAAGCGACGGCATGTCCGAAAGCACGGATGCGGTGTCATAACCGCCAGGCAGCGGATTTCTGGGACCATGATAAACAAGGTCGCCGAGCAATGCGATCATGTCCGGCCGGAGTTCGCCGGCTTTGGCGATGAGCAGGCGGAGGCTGTCCAGGGAGCCATGAAGGTCAGAAGCTATCAGGATTCGCATTGCGCATTTCCTTTGGTTTGCAGCCATTTTTCTTGCGGTATTGCCTGCTCGGCCAGCATGATCGGGATGTCGTCTTCAATGGGATAGACAACCTTGCAGGCTGGGCAGCCAAATCCCGCCGCAGCGCCTGTTTCCAGAAACTGGAGGCTGCCCTTGCAGGTAGGGCAAACCAGAATTTCAATCAATTCCTGCCTGTTCATTTTCCCCCCTTCCCCAGAGAGCGAGCAATGGCGCGGCCGGGAGCAGTTTTTCAAGCGGCATTGCCACTTTCTGGATGCCGGCATCCCTGGGCGCAACCTGCCACGGCTGGAAATTGATGCAAATGCCCTCCGGAGTCAGCGTTATGCTTGAGAAGTTGTCCGCAACAGGCGCGGTTCCATCCGCGAGCATGCGCGCGCGCCTGGACGCGCCCAGACGGGTCTCCAGCTCCTTGCGAGCCCAGGATGACATCAATTCCAGCGCGACGTCCGGCTTTTCGAAAATATCGACAAGATTGAGCCGCTGGCCGGTAAGCAGACTGTAATTCAGGGTGATTATATCGAGATTTCCTTCCGGATCGCCTGTATAGTTCCATAATTCAAATGCTATGCTTATTGCCGCGCTGGAAGGGCGCGAAACATGATAGCCACCCCAGAGCTCAAAGATTCCACGGCTTTCGGAAAGAGGCTGATCTTCCGCAAGCAGGGCTTCAAGCAGCGCGTCAAGCTGCGGATCTTCATTTGCCGGGCTGTCCAGGGCCGAGTGCGCGGCAAAGGCCTCCGCCAGCCCGGCTACCCAGTCGCGGATATCCTGATCAATGCGCCTGTTGCCAAAGGCAGGGTAGTTGATGTGGATATCCGCCCTGGCGCCAAAACCGGAGTCATCCGGCAGCCGCCTCTGCAGCAGGCAGTCGATTACGCCAGGCTGCCTGGGCAGCGCCTGAATGGCTGAGGCTGGCGGAACAGGAGCCTCGGCTTCAGCAGCCACGGGATTTTGTGAAAGGCGGCCTGGCATTGCCGCATTGGCATGATTCGCAAGCCCAAGGACAAGAGCAGTCATAATGAAAATTTTGCGTAGTCCAGCGTCCCTGCGGACAAGGGCCGCAAGGCGGTTGCACATAAGGCTCATTAATTACCTCAGATAATAAATTTGTAAATGGAGAAAGCTAGTTTGTCAGCGAATCCGGGGCAGGCCAGACAAAGGGCCTGGGCCCGGCAGGCTGCAAATCGGCCAGGCTGATTTCAACCCGCTGCTGGCCGATTGACCAGGGGCCCACCTGGTAAGGCTGGAATTCAACAGTTACGCCGGCCGGAGTCAGGGCCAGGGCCAGAAAATTGTCAGCTACTGGCTCGGTGCCGGACTGGAGCATGTCTTCCACCGTCTCATCGCCAAGAGACTGGCGCAGGCGCTCCCGGGAAATTCTGGCCAGGATTTCCAGCGCGACTTCAGGTTTTTCGAAAAGATCTGCCAGATCCAGGCGCTTGCCAGTCTTCAGATCGTAATTCTGGACAACCACCGCCACCATGCCGTGGGCGCCGCCTGTATATGTGTAAATATTAAAAGTGATGCTGATTACATTTGGGCCCGGTCTTTCAATGGTAAAAAAGCCGCTTTCCTCCCAGTTGCCAAACGAATCCGGCTTTTCCTCATCTTCGGACCACGTTTCCGAAGTCTCCTTCTGGTAGCCGTCCGCAACTGATTCGGCGTATTTTTTTACGGCTTCATCAACCTTGTCATTGCCAATTTCCGGATAATAGATGCTGATGGCAGGCTCGCCATTGCCTCCGCGCTCAATATGGCAGTTCCTGATGCCAGGATAAACCGCCTGCTCAACTCCCGGGGAATCCGCTTCCGAATTTTTGGGCGCAGGCTCTTCGGGCGCTTGCTGGCTGCTTGAATCAGCCTGCTCCCTGGCCAGGTTGATGGCATTCTCCACTTCGTCGGCTCCATAAACGTGAAATGGCGTTAGCAGCCAGGCTGCCATGATCAGCATGCCAGCCAGAAAGTTTGCGCGTGGCATAAATTGCATTATTCGCCGCCCCGGGCTCGTGTGTAATGTGTGATATGCATTAAAAGCGAGTGGCATTTTTGTCAAGCCCCCTTGCCAGACCCTTCCAGACACTGTGCTGATGCAATAAGCGGGCCACAGATGGGCATTGAATCAGGAGTTCGGCGCAGGGCTCAGTCCGGGCCGATGTTCGCGCACTTTCCAGCGCACTGGCTGGGGTCCAAGGCCAGGCAGATCGACAATGCTCACTGGCGGCGTTGGCCAGCGCCTGCGAATCCATTTGATGAGCGACCAGGTTCCCAGCCAGAGCGGAATGGTGATGCCAAAAAAGATCAGGCAGAAGACGGTTTCGGAGGACCAGCCTGGCCAGCGCCTGGCCTGATGCATGGCCAGAAATATGGCGCCAACCATGAGCAGGTTGGCCATAACCCTGGCTATGCCGCTATACAGGGATTGCTTGTAGCTGTTCACAATCTTGGCCGGTTTTTGCCCAGGGGCGGCAGGGCCGCCCCTGGAGGATCCTTTTTAGCGGGTGAATATGCTTGTTTTGGAAACATTCATGAAGCGGATCGCGTGGCCTGGCTGATCCTTGCGGATGGCGATGCGCACTTCGTCGCCAAGTTCCCATGTATAGGCTGGCAGTTCCAGGGCTTCAGGCGAAACCTTGAATGTCAGCAGCTCTTCCAGGCGGGGGGAATAGACTGTAACCGTGCCTTTGGCCTTGTCTATGACCGGGAAGGTCTTGCCCTTGACGCTGGGCGACTTGGCGTTGACTCCCTTTTCCTCGGCGACCATTTCAATCGGCATTTCCTTCACAGTGCCGGTTTCGCGGTCATAGTAAAGCACGAGGTTCTTGTCCGGCTGCACCATCAGGAGGCCGCCGGCGACTGGCGCGGGCCCCATGTCAAGGGGATTTTCCGGCAGCTTGAATACATGCACGCCGCCATTGTAATGGGGGTTGTGCTGGTCCAGGGTGGTGTCAACTACCAGGGTGACAGTCTTTTCGTCCGGGTTGTAGGCTACGCAGCGGCCCTGTTCCACGCCGCCATTGAAATCACAGGCCGCAAGGCAAAGCGCCAGGGCCACGACAAGAACAAGCGCAAAATTTCTCATGCAGCCCTCCTCAATTGGCAGCCGACATCGCGGCTTTTTTCTTGGCGGCAAGCTCCGCCTTCGCGCCCTGCCACATCCGGATTGCAATGTAAATGGAGATAGCGCTCACGAAACCGAGCACTTCCACAGTGGCCAGGGGACTGAGCCACCAGCCCTGGGAGGGGAATTCCGCCTGCAGGAGCTTGAGCACAACAGACATGAGGCAGCCGAGCACTGCGAGGCCAAAGACGAAGCGGATGCCATAGCCTTTCACGTACTTTGTCGCCACAACGCCTATCTGGGCGCCAATCGCGGCGCCGCAGAGCATGATCAGGGCGGCCATCAATTCCACCCTGCCCTTGTATGCGTAGGAGGCAGTGCCATAGAGGCCGGAGATGGCCACTTCAAAAAGGTCCGTGCCAACCGCGAGGTGAGTTGGGCAGCCGACAAGATAGACCAGGGCGGGCATGCGGATGAGGCCGCCGCCAATGCCGAGAATGCCGGCCAGCCAGCCTGTGAACAGGCTCACAAGAATGGGCAGCCAGGCGGAGCAGGTGATGCCGGCGTTCTTGTAATGGATGACCGGGGGAATGTGGATTGCCTGCAGCCTGCTCGCCCAGTCCACGCCTGTGGCCTGCTTGTCAAGCGTCTGGTTGTTGGCAAGCGCGTCCCTTTCCTTCTTGTGGCGCAGCCAGACATCGTGAAACACGAGCCAGGCCAGCAGGATGAGGAGCACGACGTAGAGCCAGCGCACCACCTTGTCAACCGAGCCAAGCCGCTCAAGCCACATCACCATCTGGGCGCCGATTTCAACGCCCACCACCGTGCCGATCAGCATGGTGATGCCGAGCAGGTAATCGACATTGCCGAATTTGCCATGGCGCATTGTGGATATAAGGGATTTGCCAGCCATTTGCGCCACGTCCGTTCCAATTGCGAAGGCCATTGGAAAGCCGAGGATGTTCAGGCCAGGCGTTACCATCCACGCGCCGCCAAGGCCAAAGAAGCCGCCAATGATGCCGACGCCCAGACCGAGGATGATCAGGCCAGGCCAGAAGATGTTTACGCCGGAAATTGGCATCAAGATATACAGCCAGTCCATTTGTGCCTCCTGACGCCCTATTTTTCGGCCAGTTCGCGATGTTTGAGATCAATGCCGATATGCGTCATCACGATATCGGCCAGCCAGCCGAGCACACAGCCCACAAAGGGGATGATAATCATGGTCATTATTGCGAACAGGAGGTGGCTTTCATTGTACATTTCCGCCCACCAGTACAAAATGCCATCCAGTTTGCGCGTATCCGCCACAATCACGACGTTCGCCTTTTTTTTGGCAGCCAGGGCGATGGCCGGCAGAAAAACGGGCGTCAGCAGGGCCAGACTCACTGTCCAGATCCACAGCCTGCGGACTCTCTTCATACCCTCCTCCTTGTGAAGCTGAAGATTTCCTTACAATGGAAAATCATATATCAAAAATGTGAAATTTATAGCAAGCTGTATGGAGCGATTTCGCCATTCTTTTTATCGCCCGGGCCTGGCCTGCGGCCATTCCGCAAGGCGTATCCGGCCCTGTTCCACTTGACGGCAAAAGGGGGCTAATTATTTTAAGAACAGGCCGGCAGTGCTGTTGCAGGCCATGTCAACCCTATTGGAGGAGCCTATGCCCGAATCCGGTGAAAACCAGCAGGAATTTCGCGCTGAAGTACGCAAGGTCCTGAATATTCTTACCCATTCCCTATATACAAACCGCGAGATTTTTCTGCGCGAGCTTATTTCCAACGCGTCGGACGCGCTTGACAAGCTGCGCTACCGCATCAACAAGGGCGAGAAGCCGCGCCATGAGGATATGGCGCTTGAAATCCGCATCAGTCTTGACAAGGATACCAAAACCCTGACCATCGCGGATACCGGCCTTGGCATGACTGCCGAAGAGCTGGCCGAGAATCTTGGCACGATCGCCAAATCCGGCTCCGAGCAGTTTCTCGCGGATCTGGCCACCGCCTCCGGCCAGAACAGCGAGGAGGCCGCGACTGCGGATGCGGCCAATATTATCGGCCGTTTTGGCGTGGGCTTTTATTCCGTGTTCATGGTGGCCAAAAAGGTTGAAGTAACCTCGCGGCCCGCTTTTGGAGAGGGCGATCCGGCAGCCAATGTCTGGACCAGCGATGGCCTTGGCACTTTCAGCGTAAGGCAGTCGGATGGGGAAAAACCGGAGCGGGGCACAATCATCAAGGCCTACCTCAAGGATGATGCCGATGAGTTTGCGGAAAAATACCGCATTGAATCCATCATCCGCAAGCACTCGGCCTTTATTCCCTTCCCCATCTTTGTGGATGGCGACCAGGTGAACACCCAGGCCGCAATCTGGCGCGAGCCCAAAAGCGCGGTCAGTCAGGAGCAGTACGACAATTTCTACAAGGCGATCACCTACGACCACAAAAATCCGCTTGACCGCCAGCACATTTCAGTTGACGTGCCCGTGCAGTTCACGGCCCTGCTTTACACGCCTGATGACGCGGTCGAGTTTTTCGGCGCGGAGCGCGATAACTACGGGCTTGACCTTTACGCAAGGCGCGTGCTGATTCAGCACCGCAACCAGGATCTCATTCCCGAATATCTCGCCTTCCTCAAGGGCGTTGTTGATACCGAAGACCTGCCGCTCAATATTTCGCGCGAAACGTTGCAGGAAAATGTGGTGCTGCGCAAGATCAATCAGGTCATCACAAAGCAGAGCCTGTCCCATCTTGAGAAAATGGCCGAGGAAGAGCCGGAGAAGTACGACCGCTTCTGGCATTTGCATGGCAAGGTGTTCAAGCTTGGCTATCGCGACTATCCCAACCGCGAGCGGGTTACGGCGCTGCTGCGCTTCAACTCCTCCGCACTTGGCGATTCCGAGGCCCTGACCAGCCTGGATCAGTACATGACGCGCGCTCCCGAGGCGCAGAAGACATTCTGGTATGTCACGGCGCCGAATCGCGAGGCCGCGCGCCTGAATCCGCATATGGAGATTTTCCGCAAAAAGGGCATTGAGGTTCTCTTCCTGTACGAGCCTGTTGACGAGTTTGTGATGGAAGGTCTGGGCAAGTACAAGGACTGGGATTTCAAGTCGATTGAAAACGCGCCGGCGGACGCGCTCTCCCAGTTTGAGGACAAGGAAAAGGCGGCCGAGACCGCGGCGCCGCTGTCAGAGGATGATGTCAGCGCGTTTGACGGCCTGCTTGGGAAAATGAAGGAAATTCTTGGCGACAAGGTCAAGGAAGTGAAAGTTTCGCAGCGCCTGGCGGACAGCCCGGCCGTGCTGGTTTCGCCAGACGGCGGCATGACTTCCTCCATGGAAAAGCTGTTCAAGGCAATGCAGCAGGACGAGAGCCTGCCAGTCAAGGTTCTGGAAGTGAATCGCGACAATCCCCTTTTGCGCGACATGCTTGCGATTTACAAGGCGGACAACAATGACCGCATTCTTGCGGAAATGACGCAGTCGCTTTTTGATTCCTGCATGCTGCTCGACGGCTACCTCAAGGATCCGCAGGCCCTGGCCCAGCGCATGAATGAAATGCTGACGCAATCGGCCCGCTGGTACACGGAAATCCGCAAAATCTAGCTCCGGCTGCCAGGAGCGTTTTCCAGGCCCGCGCAAGCGGGCCTTTTTTGCGCCTGCCGGGTTTTTCCGCAAGCCTGTATTGCCAGGCTCTCCCGCGCGGCAGCTTGTTTAACAACGAAAATTGCATTAAATTTTTCCGGAAGCCGCTTCTTTTTCCCCTGGCGCCTGCGGAGCCTGCCTTGCGCAATGGCCTCCCTGTCCTTGCCGTCAGGCGAATCGCCCTTTTCAGGAGGAAGGAGCCGCGAATTCCTGATTGTCTTTTTTTTCACAACTGGAGCGGGGCATGGAAGCAGCCTTTTTGTTCGAAATCGTAATCATTTTCCTGCTCTCCATTGCCGTTACCCTCATTTGCGGCAAGCTCAGGCTGCCAGCCACTGTCGGCTTTTTGCTGACTGGCGTGATTTGCGGCCCCTCCTGCCTCCGCCTGGTCCAGGATCATGAAGCCATTGACCAGATTGCGGAAATTGGCGTGGCCATGCTGCTTTTCACAATTGGCATGGAGCTTTCCGGCGAGGCGCTCAACAGGCTCAAGCGGCCCGTGTTTCTGGGCGGCGCGCTCCAGATTGGCCTGACCATCGCGGCTGTCTGCGGGGTTTCCCTGCTTGCCGGCATCAGCTGGCGCCAGGGCGTGTTCTGGGGCTGCCTGGTCGCGCTCTCCTCCTCGGCCATTGTCCTGCGCATTCTGCAGGAAAAAGGCCAGGGCGCCACCCCGACCGGCCGCCTGACTCTCGCCATCCTTGTTTTTCAGGATATCATGGTCGCGCCCATGCTGCTCGGCGTGCCGCTTCTGGCAGGCACCCTTGAACTGACCTGGAACCAGGCCCTGACTTCGCTGCTCCTGGTGGCCGGCTCCCTGGGCGCTGTGTTCGTGTTCGCGCATTTTGGCCTCAACCGCCTTATGGAAGCCGTCATGCGCGCCAGAACGCGCGAAATTCTGCTGCTCACCACGCTTGGGCTCTGCCTTGGCATGGCGCTTCTCACCAGCGCTCTCGGCCTCTCCCTTTCCCTGGGCGCGTTCCTTGCCGGCCTCCTCCTCGCCCGCTCGCCCTATTCCATGAGCGTCATCAGCGGCATACTACCTTATCGCGACGTATTCATGAGCCTGTTTTTCATTTCAGTCGGCATGATGCTCAATCTGGGCTATTTTGGCCAGCATTTTGTCCTGATCATCGCCTGCACCGTCGTTTTCGTAGTGCTGAAAACCCTGCTTACGCTGCCAGCCGTGCTGGTTCAGGGCTATCCCCTGAAAGTGGCTGTCATTACTGCCATGTATCTGGCCCAGGTTGGCGAATTTTCCTTTGTGCTGGCGGCGCAGGGCCTGCAGGCAGGGCTGTTTGACATGGACAGCTACCAGACCTTTCTGGCTGTCAGCGTGCTGACCATGATGCTCACTCCAGGCATGATCGCCGCGGCCCCGAAAATCGCGGCCCGCTTCGGCGGCCATTCCCTGCCGCCTGCCCAGGCCGCTCCGGAAAAATCCGGCCTTGAGGACCATCTTGTCATCATCGGCTTTGGCATCAGCGGCAAGCATCTTGCGCATGTCGCCAAAGAATCGGGCATTCCGTACGAAATTCTCGAGATGAATCCCGTTACCGTCAACCGCTACCGCGGCAAGGAGCCAATTTCGCATGGCGACGCCTCGCAGCCGGTTGTGCTGGAGCACCTGGGCGTGCCCAGGGCGCGGGCAATGGCGATTGTAATTTCAGACCCGGCGGCAGTGCGCAACATCACTGTGGAGGCCCGCAAGCTCAATCCGAATCTCTATATTGTCGCGCGCACGCGCTTTGTAACCGAAATCGGTCCGCTGCACCGCCTTGGCGCCAATGACGTGGTTGCGGAGGAATTCGAAAGCTCGATTGAGGTTTTCAGCCATGTCCTGAGCCAGTATCTTGTGCCCAGGCAGGATATCGAGGCCTTTGCCTCGCATTTGCGCCTTGCCAATTACAGGATGATTCGCCGGATGAGCGCGGCTGTCGATTCTCTCGGCGAAGTGGCAGGCAGGCTGCCGGATATGGGCGTGCAGGCCCTGCGCCTTGAGCCAGGCTCCCGCTTCTGCGACGTAACCCTGGCAAACAGCGATATCCGGCCCAGATATGGCCTGACTGTGGTTGCGATAATGCGCAATGGCCAGATAATGGCCTCGCCAGGCCCGGAAACCCGCCTTGAAGCAGGGGATGTCGTCTATCTTTTTGGCAAAAAGGAAAAGTTTCATGCCATTCGCGCGCTTTTTTCCGGCCCTGGCGGGGAGCGGCTGCCAGAGCAGGCGCTAGAGGCGCAGTAAAAAAGTAAAAATTTTTTTACGAGATAACTAGCTGAAATATGTGGAAGAAAATACTGGCAGTTGCCTTCGGTACAAATTTTTTTCCGGTTTTGGGCTTTTGAGTGTTGACATCAGGGCTTACGCGGGCTAGTTATTAGCCACAGGGCAATTAGCTTTCAGGATAGGAAACAGGGGACCTGGAGGCGCAGGGAATTGCCGGGGCAATATTTCAGCAAAAGGAAGATTGAGATGAAAAAACTAGCTACGCTTCTTTTGGCGGCAGGGCTTGTCTTTGGGGTGACAACCGGCGCCAATGCTATTGATTTCAAGGCCAAGGGCCAGTGGATCATGTCTTTTGACTATGGCCAGAATGGCGCCTTTGTCGGCAAGTATAACAACAAGACTCCCACTGGCTGGGGCCTGAGCAACCAGGATGACTTTGAAGCCCGCCAGCGCGTTCGTCTGCAACTCGATGCCGTCGCTTCCGAGAGCCTGTCCGGCACAGTCTATTTTGAAATTGGCGAGAATTTCTGGGGCCAGAATTCCAGCGGCGGCGCGATCGGCGCTGACAGCAATAGCGTCATTAAACTGAAGAATGCCTATATCGACTGGATGATTCCCGAAACCGAAGTCAAGGTGCGCATGGGCATCCAGAACATCACCACGCCTGCCTACGCATCCGGCAACTCCGTGCTCAACGATGACGTGGCCGGCATCGTGGTGTCCGCGCCAATCAACGAGAATGTCGGCATAACCGCTTTCTGGGCCCGTCCCTACAATGACAACTACACTGATGCTGCCAATTCCTACAGGAACAGCTATCTGGACAACTTTGATCTGGGTGGCCTGCTCATTCCGCTGACATTCGATGGCATCAAATTCACCCCCTGGGGAATGTACGGCGCCATTGGTCCGAACACTTTCGGCAAGGATAATAACCAGTTTGGCAATTTTGCGAACCTGGGCGCTGGCAGGAACTATGTCCGCTCCGGCCTGTTCCCGGTAGGCGGCTCCCGCCACAAGGACTTCTCGCCCAAATACAAGAACCTGTCCAATTA
>JAAUYW010000135.1 GCA_014804915.1 Desulfovibrio sp.
CGGAATTACCATGAATCTGTTAAAAGCCAATCCTGATAAATGCAGCCTGAAAGGCAAAATGTACAGGGCTTCCATGAAGCTTCCCTACCTTAAACGCCTGCTGCGGATTTAGATGCGTCGGCCCTGTGGAAGATGCGTCAGCCCTGCATTTAATGCCGGACTTCCTGCGTGGGCTGGCTGTCTTCGGCAGCTGGCAGCACTTCATAGATTCTGGCAAAAACATTGTCATAGACCAGGCGGAAATAGGGTGAAAAGCGGGGATCATTGGCTTCGCAAAGCAAGAGCTGGGTCATCAGGGAATTGTAGATGCCCTGATCTACGGCCAGTTTTTCATCTGTGACCTGATTGAACAGGAAATTTATGTTTCTTCTGCTTGCCATCCAGGCCTCCTGCTGGGCCTGCGTGGCGTCGGGATGTTCCAGAAACCATTCCTGGACATAGTTTTTGGTTGTTACGCCTGTTTCTGCGAAGACGCTGATCGAGGCAGGATAAATGACGCTGAGGCTGTCAGCCAGGCGCACTTCGCCCGCATTGAGTCTGTAGGCTACAGACTGGGGCACGATAGAGAGCGCTCCGCCTTCGCCCTGGCGGGTCAGGAAATTCCAGTTGCCGAAATTGCTGATCCAGAAGCCCAGTTTCAGCATTTCAAAACTGACGACAATGTATTGCCTGCCCTTGCCAGGCACAAGCGGAGTGCCTGGAGAGCGCAGGGAATCGAGCAGCTCCTGTGCCTGGGCGGCATCCAGATCGCGAAAAAAGTTGCCAGGCTCATTGTCCCTGTCCGAGGCAAAGCGGATAATCTGTCTTGCGAAGCGGGGATTGTCTGTGGCGAATACTGCTGCAGGCAAATACAGGGAGGGGCCGCCATGCCTGGCTCCGTCCGCTATTGTCTGCCTTGCAGCGAAATAATGGGCGGCATAGCCCCAGTCCCACCAAAGCCACAGTGTGGCGTCCCTGGGCGTGATTGCGCCAGCTTGCGCCAGTGCGGCCGCATGACGGCGATTGATGATTGGGCCCTGGGAGAGCGCGGGAATCATGCCCATGAATGGCGCGACCAGCGTGGCACAGAGCAGGACGCAGGCAAGCCAGCCGGTTCGTTCCGGACCGAGCCAGCGGCGCAGAAGCAGGCGCAGGCACCAGAGGCCTGGCAAAGCCAGGCCAAGCGCGACTATTGGCGCGCCGAACATGACCATTCGCCCGCCCAGCCGCGAGCTCAAGATTGCAAGCGCCGCGAGCGGGAGCAGGAAGAGTGAGGCAGGCCGGCGCAGAATCAGGAGAGCGTAGCCAGCCAGGCCAAGCGCGCCTGCTTCAAGCCAGGGGTGAAAATAGGGAAAAAGGGCAGTCAGCGCCAGATCCTGAACTTCAATGATTGACTGGGCCACTGAAGGGAAAACCAGGGATGTGGTTCCGGAAGCGTGGGAATCGCCATCGTGCTTGAGATAGGCATTGATCTGGCCAAGCAGCGTATCGAGAATTTCACCGCGGGCCAGGAGCAGAAAAATGAAGATGGCTGCGGCGATCAGGAACCAGCGGCTGGCCAGAATTTGGCTGAGCCACGCGAAGCGGGGACGATTATGCGGCAGGAGCAGCAGGATGAAGACGAGCCCGTAAACGCCTGCCAGAGCAGGGAGGGAGTAGCAGAGCCAGCCGGCAAACAGGGGCTTTTTCCTGTGAATTGGGCCAATTAAAAGCGCGCACAGGCCAAGCAGGATAATATTGTAGCGAATTAGGTAAGGAAAAACCGAATGCCATTCCTGGGCCCACCAGGAAAGGGCGCCGGCAAGCGCGAGAGCGGCGATCCAGGCAGCGGACAGGGGATTGCCGCATGCTGGCATGGCTTGGCCGGCTTTCAGGAAGGGCAGCTTGTGGGGCGCGGAGATGGCGGCAGGCCTGAAAATGAAGCGCATTGCCCAGCAGGCGGGGGGGAGGGCGATGAGCAGTGGAAAGGAGAGGGTTACGAGATCTGTATCATAAAAGCCAAGCAGGGTTCGCCCCAGGAAGCCTGGAGAGATGCTGGCGATCAGGCCGGCTGCGATGCCTGCCTGGAGGCTGCCGAGGGCCCAGCTCCAGAGAAAAACGATGCCTGCGACCAGGCTTGCGAGAACAGCCGGAAACCAGAAGGCGATCTGGGCGAGGGGCAGGCCTGTCAGGGTATGAAGATAGCGCAGGAGGAGAGACATGGGGTGGCCGGAAGCCAGGCCAAAGCCATTTGCGCCAGCAAGCCAGTGGTATGCGTCGTGTGTGGCCAGCAGCATTTCATTGCCAAAGCGGTATTCGGGATTTTGCCAGCATGGCCATTCGAGCAGCCGCAGGCCAAAGGCAAGCAGGCAGGTTACGCAAAAGCAGATGGCGCCTTTTTGCCAGCTTCGGAAAAGCGGGGCGGGGGGGCAGGAGGGGGGCATGGCGCTTCAGCTTTGGGACAGCGCCCAGAGCCAGTGCGTTTTGGCTGGGAGCTTGCAAGGCAGGGCGCTGTCAAGCCGCCATCCGGCAGGCAGCTCTGGCGGCTCATGATTTGCCATAATGATCAGGGAGCCTGCGGAAGCAAGCTGGCCAGCGCAAAAATTCAGCAGTTTTTGCCAGGGCATAAAGGCGCGGCTGAGAATGCAGCGCGCTTTTTGCCTTGTCTGCTTGAAGAAATCGCTGGCATCGCCGCAATAGCCCGCGCAGTTGGCCAGTTTGAGGCGCGCGCATGCGTTTTGCAGGAACAGGGCGCGTTTTTGGCGTCTTTCAATCCAGGTGTAATCGCCGCGTCCCCAGAATATCCTGAGGGGAATTCCAGGCAGGCCTGCGCCAGCGCCCAGATCCAGGATTTGCATTCCTGTTTTAGGCCATTGCTTGCGCCAGGCGAGCTCCTCCAGGAAACTGGCCAGAAATATGCTGTCCTGCGCCAGATCTCGCAGGAGGGAAACGGCATCCTGACAGGCAGTCAGATTGAGCTTGCGATTCCAGGCCAGCAGCAGATCCAGATAAAGGGCAAGATCTGCGGCGCCGGAGCCATAGGGCAAAAAAGGCAATTCATCGCTGGCCCAGAGTCGCGGCGCGGCAATGGCCTGGGCAGCCGCCAGGGGTGGCTCTTTCATTTTTTGCGGGGCTTGTTGGCCTGTCTGCCTCTTGCCAGGGCCAGGGCGTCAGGCGGTACGTCTTCCGTGATTACAGAGCCTGCGCCCACAAGCGCGCCAGCGCCGATGGCGACCGGAGCGACCAGCGCGGAATTGCTGCCTATGAAAGCTTTCTCGCCTATTGTGGTCCTGAACTTGCGCTGGCCATCATAATTGCATGTGATTGCGCCTGCGCCGATATTGGCATTGGCGCCAATTTCAGCATCGCCAAGATAGGAGAGATGGTTGGCCTTGGCCCCCTTGCCCAGGGTTGTTTTTTTGAGTTCAACAAAATTGCCGGCATGGGCGCCCTCTTCCATTTTTGCTCCAGGCCTGAGTCTGGCGTAGGGGCCAACAATGCAGGCGGTCTCGATGACTGCGTCTTCAAGATGGCAGAAAGGCCGGATTTGCGCATCTTGGCCAATTCGGCTATTGATAATGACGCAATAGGGCCCGACTTTTGCGCCTGCTGCTATTGTGGACGAGCCATAGATTTCGCAGGGGGCGGTGATGTCGGCGCCAGGCTCGATTTGCGCGAAGGGGCTGATGCGCGCAGCCCCAGGATTATGGATAAGGGCTCCACTGGCAAGGAGGGCTTTGGTTGTGCGGGCCGCCAGCAGATCCTCGGCGTCGGCCAGCTCGGCAGGGGAGTTTACGCCCAGAAGGCTGGGGTCGTCCCCGCAGGGGATGCCGAGCACTTTCAGGCCCGCAGCCAGGCCCAGGCCGATCAGGTCCGTCAGATAGTATTCGCCATTTTTGTTGTCATTGCGCAGCAGGGGCAAAAGTTTCCTGGCAGCTGCCGCATCAAGGAGGTAGAGGCCGGCGTTTACCTCGCCGCTGGGCTGGCCATACAGTCCGGGATCATAGTCCTTTGCCTCGACAATTTCTGTTACCTGGCCATCCTTGCGCAGCACGCGCCCGTATGCGCAAGGGTCCGGGAGCGTAATGCTGGCAAACGCCAGATCGGCGCCTGCGGCTTTTTGCAGGAAAGATTCTATTGTTTCTGTTGTTACAAGCGGGGCGTCGCCATTGAGCACCAGAATTTTGGCGGCTCCGGCGGCTTCAAGCGCAGGGAGGGCGCAGGCCAGGGCATGGCCGGTGCCAAGCTGCTCTGTCTGGCGTATGAATTTCAGCCCGGGAAAAGCCTCTTCAAGGCTTTCCGCCAAGTGGCCGGAAACTGCGAAAATCCTGTCCTGGAAAACTGGCGATAGCGCGCTGATAACATAGGCGAGCATTGGCGCATCCAGCAGCCTGTGCAGGACTTTCGGCTTTTGGGACCGCATTCGCGTTCCCTTGCCAGCCGCCAGAACCAGAGCCACGCAAGAGGACATGTCTGCCATGCTTCAACCTTCCAGCTGAATGTTTGTGCGAATGGGGTTTAATAAATGCCAGGCAGTAAAATTTCAATGCCCGGCCGGCCTGTCTGGGGGGCAGGGAAAATTTAAAAAAAATTTTTGCAGCCCCTTTTCAAGCTGCAAGCTGGTATTATTCTTTCTTGCGTGGCGTGAAGCCATGAGGGAAGCGTTACTGTTTATGATAATCCTTTTTCACTGGCGCTTCCTGCTGGTAACAAAATTTTTCTGGAGGAAAGACCATGAAGTTAAAACCGCTTAATGACCGAGTTCTTGTAAAGCGCCTGGAGTCCGAAGAAATGACAGCGGGCGGTTTATACATACCCGATACGGCGAAGGAGAAGCCTTCCAAGGGTCAGGTTATCGCGGTAGGTCCGGGCAAGGTCGATGAAGCGGGCAAGCGCATTCCCATGGCCGTAAAGCCGGGCGACGAAGTGCTGTTCAATAAATATGCCGGCACGGAAGTCAAGCTTGACAACATCGATCATCTCGTAATGCGTGAAGAAGACATTCTCGCGATTATCGAGCAATAATTCCTGAAAAATATATTCTCCAGCTTTGCAAAAGGAGCGATTAAATGTCCGCTAAAGAAGTCCTTTTTGATGTCAAGGCGCGGGAAAAGCTTTCCCGCGGCGTCGATAAGCTTGCCAATGCCGTTAAAGTTACCCTTGGACCCCGCGGCCGCAACGTAGTTCTGGAAAAATCCTATGGCGCGCCGGTTATCACCAAGGACGGCGTTACTGTCGCCAAGGAAGTCGAGCTTGAGGACAAGTTTGAAAACATGGGCGCCCAGCTCGTCAAGGAAGTCGCTTCCAAAACTTCCGATGTAGCCGGCGACGGCACCACCACCGCCACAATTCTCGCCCAGTCCATTTATCATGAAGGCACAAAGCTTGTGGCTGCCGGCCGCAATCCGATGTCTGTCAAGCGCGGCATTGACAAGGCTGTGGACGCGCTGGTCGAGGAGCTGGCCAAGATCGCCAAGCCGACCCGCGACCAGAAGGAAATTGCCCAGATTGGCGCCATTTCCGCCAATTCCGATACGGAGATTGGCGATATTATCGCTGAAGCCATGTCCAAGGTTGGCAAGGACGGCGTCATTACAGTTGAAGAAGCCAAAGGCATGGAAACCACTCTTGACACAGTGGAAGGCATGCGCTTTGACCGCGGTTATCTTTCCCCCTATTTTGTTACAAACGCGGAAAAGATGATCTGCGAGATGGACAATCCCTATATTCTCTGCACGGAAAAGAAAATTTCCAATATGAAAGACATGCTGCCTGTGCTGGAGCAGGTGGCGAAAGTCAATCGTCCGCTCGTGATAATTGCCGAGGATGTGGAAGGCGAAGCGCTGGCTACCCTCGTGGTCAACAAGCTGCGCGGCACATTGCAGGTTGTGGCAGTCAAGGCTCCTGGTTTTGGCGATCGCCGCAAGGCCATGCTGCAGGATATCGCCACTCTTACCGGCGGCCAGGTTGCTTCCGATGACACAGGCACCAAGCTTGAGAACATGACCCTGAATGATCTGGGCACCGCCAAGCGCGTGACTGTGGACAAGGATAACACCACAATAGTGGATGGCGCTGGCAAGCCAGATGAAATCAAGGCCCGCATCAAGCAGATTCGCGCCCAGATCGAAGACACCACTTCCGATTATGATCGCGAAAAGCTGCAGGAGCGCCTTGCAAAATTGACTGGCGGCGTTGCCGTTGTCAAAGTTGGCGCAGCTACTGAAATTGAAATGAAAGAAAAGAAAGACCGCGTGGAAGACGCTCTTAACGCCACCCGCGCGGCAGTTGAGGAAGGCATCGTGCCTGGCGGCGGCACCGCGCTGATTCGCGCCGAGGTTGCCCTGGATAGCCTCAAGACTGCCAATGACGATGAGCTGGCTGGCGTTGGCATTGTGCGCCGCGCCATTGAAGAGCCCTTGCGCCAGATTGCCCATAACGCGGGCTATGAAGGCTCCGTGGTGGTTGAAAAAGTGCGCCAGGGCAAGGATGGCTATGGCTTCAACGCAGCCACTGGCGAGTATGAGGATCTGAACGCCGCAGGCGTAATTGACCCGAAAAAGGTTACGCGCACTGCCCTGCAGAACGCGGCCTCTGTCGCTTCCCTCCTGCTTACCACTGAATGCGCTGTCACAGAAAAGCCCGAGCCCAAGAAAGAAGGCGCCGGCATGCCTGGCGGCATGGGCGGTATGGGCGGCATGGATGGCATGTATTAAGCCATTTCCCTTTTGATCTGATTTTTCAGGGCCTCCCGATTTCGGGAGGCTTTCTTTTTCTGCGCGCCTGAATCTTTTTTATGGAATTTTTTTGGCCGTCAGTGTATTGACACTGAAGCGGCGTGAGGCTTGGCCGAGTGTTTGACTGTTTTATTAACGCCTACTCCCAGAGATATATGCAATGAGTCTGGATACAAGCGGCATTATTGGCCAGAGCACCACACTTGCGCAGGTATTCAAGGATCTTGCCAAGGTGGCGCCAACGGACAGCACCGTGCTGGTTACAGGGGAATCAGGCACTGGCAAGGAATTGCTGGTGCGCGCCTTGCACGCCAACAGCAAACGTGCCAACAAGCCGTTTGTGCCCATAAACTGCGGCGCCATTCCCAAGGAGCTTCTGGAAAGCGAGCTGTTTGGCCATGAAAAGGGCGCGTTCACGCATGCCATCCGCTCCCGTCCCGGCCGCTTTGAGCTTGCCGACGGCGGCACCATATTTCTGGATGAAATTGGCGAAATGGATCTCAGCCTGCAGGTGAAAATACTGCGCGTCCTGCAGGAAAAGGAAATCGAGCGCGTAGGCGGCAATGGCGTCAAGAAGGTTGATGTGCGCGTTGTCGCAGCCACCAACCGCGATCTTGAGCGCGAGGTGGCAGCTGGCCGCTTTCGCGAGGATCTCTATTATCGCCTGAATGTCATCCCTCTGCATCTGCCGCCCTTGCGGGAACGCGGCGGGGATGTGCTGCTTTTGGCAAAGCACTTTCTGGATATCTTCTGCAGCAAGAAAGGCCGCTCGGATTTGACCCTGTCGCCTGATGCCATGCGCGTTTTGCAGGCCTATTCCTGGCCTGGCAATGTGCGCGAGCTCGTCAATTTCATGGAGCGGCTGAGCATTCTTGTAGATGGCGATATCGTCTATCCGCAGGATCTGCCAGCCAAGATTCTCGATCAGGTAGGGGATCTGGAATTATTGCCGGAAGTAAGGCCCGAGCCTCCACTGAATGCCCAGGTGGTCAGCCAGCAGCCAGTGCCGGCAGCCGCGCCTGGCGAATACGTATGGCCTGTGCTGGACGTTCTGGCCGCAAATAATATGAACCTCAAGGAATTTCTTGAAGCTACCGAAGATCGCCTGATTGATGAGGCGCTTGCAAAGGCTGACGGAGTTAAAAATCAGGCTGCTGAACTTCTGGGCATCAAAC
>JAAUYW010000136.1 GCA_014804915.1 Desulfovibrio sp.
CAGGTGCGCTTAAGGGTGACGCTGTCCAGAAACCAGATCAGGATGATCCCAATGCAGTAGTTGCAACAGGCACTTTTGGCACAAATGTGCTGGTGAAGATCAATGGCTCCGAGAAAAAAGAAACTGTAAATGGCAAAGAGATTGGGACTGGCAAGTGGGATCAGGATGTGGAACTAAAAGCCGGTGAAACATTTGAATGGTCTTACAGCACTGACGGCGGCCAGACGTGGATAACTGCGAAAGGAACCATTCCTTCCGATGGTAACGGCGGGCCCGGAGATAATTTGCGTCTGCCAGTGCCTGGCGGCTATGTTGATTTTGATCTCGAACAATTTAATGGCACACTTCCGGCCGGAATGCAGGCCAACATTCATCCCTCGCGCGCAGATCTTGACTACGAGATCATGAAAGACACCTATCTCTCGGTCAACTCTGTAGGCAAGGATGTCTTTGGCGGCTACTACGAGGGCAAGCCCGTAAGCATTGGCAACAACGAGAACAACAACCTGTTTGAAGTTGTCGGCGCGTTCATTGGCTATCTGGAAGGCAACAACCAGGAAGGCTGCCAGAAAACGCTGGCCGCGCTCGAAAACGCCGAAAAGACAATTCTGGCCGAGGCAACCCGCATTGGCGGCATGGAAAACCGCTTGGAAATGGCCGCGGATGTGCTCTCTTTCCAGAAGCTGGACCAGCAGGAAAGATTAAGCTATACGGAGGACATCGACCTGACGGAGCTGATGACCAAGCTTATGCGCCAGCAGCTTACTTATCAGACCGTCCTGCAATCTTCTTCCATGATCATGCAGCTGAGTCTGGCCAAGTATGTCTAGGAAGACCTTATGCGGCGCACTGGATAAAACGTCATGCTGATCTTGACGCGCCGCCCGGGAGAGAGCCTCTACCTGGGCGAGAATATAAAAATAACTGTCCTGGGAATGCAGGGTAAACAGGTGAAGCTGGGCCTCGAAGTGCCCAGCGACACCACAGTTTACCGCGAGGAAGTCTATAACCGCGTAATTGAGGAGAATCGCCGCGCCCTGGCGAGCAAGAACGAAGACCTCATGCAGGCTGCTGAACTATGGCAAGTGAAAAAACAATAGAAATCGATACGCGCCTGGGGCGCAGGGTCATTGATCCGGCGACTGTGATCAATTTTCCGCGCGGGCTGGCTGGCTTTGAGGATGAGCATGAGTTCACGCTGCTTCCGATTCGCCCTGATGCCCCCCTCCTGATCCTCCAGAGCATGCGCAGGCCCGAGGTCGGCCTGCTGGTCGCTGATCCCTACAGCTTTCTGGAATCCTATCCGGTAATGCTTGGCGATGCCGAACAGCAGCTTCTGAAAGTGGACAAATCGGAAGATACCGCCATTCTTGTTACTGTGACCATTCCGGAAGGCAAGCCGGAGGACGCCATGCTCAACCTCACCGGCCCGATTATCATCAACCATCATACAAGAATTGGCATCCAGATTCCGCAGGGCTTCGAGGGCCCCACGCAGGTAAGCCTGCACGCCCCCTCTGAAGCCAGCGCGAATTAGACAGGCATCCTGCAGGCGCATGGGAAATTCCCATACGTCTGTCATTTAAAAGATATCGATTAAATTTTCTTACACAAGGGATGTGGCAATCAGATGACTCGTCGCGAATTTACGCAACTTGCATGTCTTTCTGGCTTTGGATTGCTCTGCGCTTCACCTGTTCAGGCAGCGGAGCTGCCAGCTGGACCAGATTTCTTTTCAGTAATCAGGGAGAGGCACAGCTCACGCGCTTTCACGGAAGAACCTGTAAGAGACGCCGATATCGAAACCATGTTGCGTTGCGCAATGCAGGCGCCCAGCGCGGCCAATGAGCGGCCATGGGAATTCATAGTCATTCGCGACAAGCAGGTTCTCGCGCAGGTTGGAGACATAAACAGCTGGGCCGGTTTTGCGAAAAACGCTCCGCTCGGAATTCTCGTTTGTCTCAATACCCAAAAAGAAAAAGAGAAAGGCATGGGCATCATTGACATGGGAATCTGTTCGGAGAATCTCATGCTGGCAGCCACCGCCCTGGGGCTTGGGTCCGTGTTTACAGGAATCTATCCGTACAGGGACAGGATGGAAGGGTTCAGCAAATTATGCGGCTTGCCTGATTACGTAGAGCCGGTTGGCCTTATTGTAATAGGACATCCCAGAATCACAAAACATGAGCCTGTGGATCGCTTCGATTCTTCGGCTATCCATCAGAATAAGTGGTAAAAATAAAATCGGGGCAATCTTCCCTCCCCTTTGCCTTTTCGCTTCCCCTTGCCTGACAGGCGCCGCCCTATCACGTATGTCCGGTTTTAAAGGGGACTATTACACTGTCCTTTTTCCGCAGATCCTGATTTACATCGCTTCAGCAAACTGGCTATTTCCCATGTCTGCCAAACCCTTCGCGATTCCGACCAGCCCAAAAACGCATTCAATCTTTCAGGCTTTCCCCTTCTGCAAAACCATTGTCCAGTCAACAAGCGCTTGCATAAGCGCTGTCAGCTGTTTCGTGAGGGTTGCATCAACAAGGTTCCCTTCCGCATTGAAGGCAGGCGAAAAAGCGTTGGAAAAGAATTCCGGCTTCTCCACCAGATGCATATTGAGATACACGCAAACCTGGCGCAGATGATTCTGGCTGCGGCTTGTGCCCATGCCGCCCCCCGCGCCCATAACAGCTCCGGGTTTGCCAAAAAACGGCTTTATTCCTGGTTCGCGCGAGAGCCAGTCAATGGCGTTTTTCAGGGCCGGAGCAAGCGAATAATTGTACTCCGGCGAGGCAAAAACCCAGCCTGCGGCGCGATCGCCAAGCTCGACCAGCCTTTTTACCGAATCCGGTTTTTCAATATCCTCGTTATAAAAGGGGATGGCTGAAATATCCGCAATCGTGAGAAAACTGCCTTGCGGCATAAGCTCTTTTGCCTTGCGCAAAAGCCCCATATTGCGCGATGCCTTCCGCAAACTCCCGCAAATTCCCAGAAATTCAAGTTCAGCCATTTTCTCCTCCAGCATTTTCTTCAATTTTTTTCCAGATTTGTAAAATTTGAAAGTTAATTTGCTCCAGAACAAGCCCTCACGCCTGGCCCCCTGAGGCGGCTTCTGCCCATATCGCCCGGCTCCACATGAATCTGCGCCGGAATCCGCTCTTTCATCGCCTCCACATGCGAGATAATGCCAATCAGCTTGCCATCGCTGGTCAGCGAAGAGATCACGTCCATTGCCGTGCGCAAGGTTTCCTCATCAAGCGAGCCAAACCCCTCGTCCAGGAACAGCGAGCCCATGACTGCCTGCCTGCCAGCCATCGAAGCGAGTCCCAGTGAAAGCGCAAGGCTGACAATGAATGTCTCGCCGCCGGAAAGATTGGCAATCGGCCGCGCCTTGTTGTCATGATAGGCGTCAATTACCTCGATATCCAGATAATGCTTGCGGACGTTGTCCGGATCCGTATTCTCCGCCCGCTTCAGCGCATAGCGATCGCGAATTCTGGCCAGCTGGGCATTGGCATGGGCCAGCAGCAAATCCAGCGTGATATTTTGCGCGAATACGCGGAATTTCTTGCCATCCTCCGAGCCAATCAGCCTGGAAAGCTCCTGCCAGCGCTGCCAGAGCTCTTTTTGCCTGGCAAGCTGAATGCCAAGCGCGTCCTTTTGCAGGCGGATTCTGTCATCTTCTGCCAGTGCGGCCTTTAGTTCCCCTTCCTGGTTGCCAATTTCGTTCGCGACTTCAAGCAGCTTCTGTGCCTCGCTTTCAATTTCTGCGCGATTTTTGTCTGTCAGCCGCAACTCCCGTTTTTTCTCCAGCTCTTCAGTCGCAGTCTTCAAATGACTGCTGAATTCAGTTTGCCTGCGCTCAAGGCTATTGGCCAGAGTTTGCAGCCTGTCAATTTCGGCTTGCGGGCGCCTGGCTTCCAGAAACTGGCTTTCGCTCCAGCCTGGCCCTGCCAGGGCTTGCTGAAATTCCAGCTCCAATGCGGCAAGCACAGGCTCAAGCCCAAGCGCCAGCTTTTCAAGAGTGGCGATTTCGCCCCTGGTCTGGCCAAGCTCATTCCTGATTTTCCCAACGTCCTCCCTGGCTTTTTTCACAGCGCCGGCCGCCCTGTCCATCGCCTCCTTCAGCCGTTTTTCCTCTTCATCCGCATTCTTGCCTGCAAAAAGCCGCCCGCGCTCCTGGCCCAGCCTCGTTAGCCTTTCGCCAAGCCCTGCCAGCTCCGCCTGCCTGGCCCCAATTTTCTCTTCATCATTTTTCAGATTGGCTTCAAGCGCCGCAATGCCGGTCTTGAGCTCGCCGCATTTCCTTTCCATCTCCTTTTCAGTTGCCTGGGCGTCAAGCCAGCGCCCGCGCCGCTTGCCAAGCTGCTCCGCAACTCCGTCAAAGCCGGCCAGTTCCGCAAAACCCAGCTTTGCCAAATCCGCCCGTATTTCCGCTTCCTCCTGGCTTGCCTCATTGCGCCTTTGCGCGGCCTCGCGCATGCTTTCCCGCAACTGGCTGCGCAAAAGCTCCAGCTGGGTAGTCAGGCCTTCCTGGTTTGCCTTGCCAATTCTTGCGTCATTGAGAGCGTTGCTCCTCTCATTTTTGCACTTTTCAATCTCGCCATTTATCTGCTCAAGATCAGCGACCAGCTTGTCGAGATCATTGGCGCGCGGCTCCAGGCTGTCGCCAGCCTCTTCCGGACTGGCAAAAGGGTGATCAAGGCTCCCGCAGAGCGGGCACGGCTCGCCTGCTTTCAGATTTCTACGATGCCCTTCCATGCTTTTGAGGCTGGCGGCCTGGGCCACTATATCCGCCAGGCTGCGCCCGCCGAGCAGATCATTCTTGCGCGCCTCCAGATCATTGAGAATGGCAGCCAGATGCCTTTCCCGACTCTCGTCATTGGCAATCCCCTGAGCGCATTTTTCCAGGACCGCGCTTTTGGCCGCAACACTTTTTTCCAGACTGGCAATTTTTTTATCAGCGCCGCCAATCTGTTCCCACGCCTTGCCATGAGTCTTCAGCCTGCTTTCCAGTGCCGCATAATTGCCTACCAGCCATTCATCGCGGGCGTTTTCCCTTAACCACAATCCCGCTTCTTCAAGCTTTTTTCCGGTCGCGGCCAGGCTGGCAGCCTTTTCCTCAAGACTCTTGCCATTTCCGGCAAACGCAGCCTGCACAGCCGCCAACGCCTTTTCAGCCTCTCCCTGCTGCTTGCGGGTTGCGACAATATCCTGGTCAAGCATTCGCGCCTGGCTGAGCAGAGGCTGCGCTTCAAGAAATTCCGCCTGGCTTGCGGCTGCCGCGTCCTGCAGTCTGGCCTCGTCGCTGGCGGCCGCCTGCTCGTCCTTTTCCAGCTTCTCCAGTCGCGTCCTCTTGTCCGCAAGGTCGGCTTTCGTCTTTGCCAGCTCCTTGCGCCGCGCAACCAGCAACCCATATTGCGGCTCGAGCCCTGCCGCGCTTGTGGCAGCCTCCAAGATTGCCCGGTGCGGCTGGAATTCCTGCTGCTCGCGCTCCAGCTCTGCCAGATCCAGCCTGTGCCTTTCAACTCTGGCTTGCAGGTCGGCTACCTCATTGAGCCAGATTAGCTGCTTCTGAACAACTTCGCGTGTTCTCGCAAGCTCCGCCAGTTTTTGACCGCATTCGCGCAAGCTCTCGCTTTTGGCCAGCCGCTCCGCTGGCTCAAGCCCCCTCAGCTCACTGTCCTGCTTTTCAAGCTGTTCCTTTTTCTCCCGCTCCTGTCGCTCAATTTGCCAGGCAAGTCTGGACAAATCCGTATAAATAGTGGTGTCCGTGAGTTTTTCCAGAATTGCGGCCTTCGCGTCATCATCCGCTTTCAGGAAAGCGGCAAACTGGCCCTGCGCAAGCAGCACGGAGCGCGAGAACTGCTCGTAATCCATGATTGCGTTTTCGCGCATGAAAGCGTCAAGGCCGTCTTTTTCCGGCTTTGCGTGAGTGTCCTCGTTTTCAAGCTCGCGCGTGATTTTGGCAAGCGCGCCTTTTTTGGTCGTGCCCTGGCCCCAGTAGCTACGAAACCTGCCTTTTGGCGTTTCAAAATGCACTTCCGCCACGCAATCGCGGCTGTTGCGCGTCATTACCTCATTGCGCTTGCCTGTTGGAGTCACACGCGGCGTTTTGCCATAAAGCGCAAGCGTAATCGCATCAAGAATGGTGGTCTTGCCAGCGCCGGTGGGCCCGGAGATGAGGAAAATGCCATCTTCCCGAAAGGCAGGATGCTCGAAATCGACTTCCCATTCGCCAGCAAGCGAATTGAGATTTTTAAATCTGACTTTCAATATGCGCATTACTGGCTGCCTCCATTTTCATGCCACAGTGCGATCAGTTCCTGAAAAGTGAGCATCAGATTCCGTTTTTGCTCCTCGCCATAGCCGCCCTGCTCCAGACGCAGCCTGAACATCTCCTGGGGGGTGTAGTCCTCAAGACGCCTGTCCGGAGCAGGCTCAAGACTCCTGCCCCGGGCCCTGGCCGGATTGCAGTTAAGCAGCGCCCAGTTCAGACCCTTGAACAGGTCCTGGACATTATCCTTCAGATCGCCAAAATTGTCGCTGCCATCGTGATTCAGCTCGAACCAGATTTCCTCATCGCGGTTTTGCCCGGCGCTGGCCAGCTCCCTGAGCTGGGCAAGCAGCGATTCCTGGCTGCCGCTCAGGGTGAGAAGGCGCCTGAAAACCGGAATCTCGCAACGTTCCAGCTGCGGCTTTCTGCCGTCAAAATGCAGCAGGAGCACGTTTTTCGTCTGGCTGGCTTCGTCAAAATGAATCGGAATGGGTGAGCCGGAATAACGCCTGTATTCGGAAGAACCGATTTTCTGCGGCCTGTGGATATGGCCAAGCGCCACATAATCAAGATTATCCGGAAAAATATCGGCAGGCACAGCCCCGCTGCCGCCTATGTATAACTGGCGCACTTCGCGGCTGGGAGACGCGCCGCTGGCAAACAAATGCCCTGTCGCGATGATCGGAATATCGCGCCCGGCCCGAATTTGCTCGGCCTGTTCAGCCATGTCCTTGTAATGGGCGCGGATTCCTTCAACCAGTTTCTGTTCCTTTTCAAGATTGTCCTCGCCTGCCGCAAATTCGCGCGCGTCTTTCTCGCGCAGGAACGGCACGGCGCAGACTATGGCGCAATCCTCGCCAGCCCGGTTTTTCAGCGTAATGATGTCATTGCGCCTGTCGCTGCTGGGCGCGCCAACCACATGGACATTGAGAGTGGCCAGCAGCTTGCGCGGCGCAGCCAGAAACGTCGGGGAATCATGGTTGCCGGCAGTGACTATGATGTTTCTTGCCCCGGCCATGCCTGCGCGCAGCAGAAAATTATAATATAGCTCCTGCGCCTGCGTATCAGGCAATGTGGTGTGAAAAACATCGCCGGCAATTACTACCGCATCCGCATTGCGCTCCGCTATCAGGGCAACCAGCCAGTCCAGGAACCTGGCGAATTCTTCGTTGCGCCGCCGCGAATAGAGCTGATGGCCAAGATGCCAGTCAGAAGTATGAAGCAGGGTGGAGTGGGCCATGATGCCTCCCGTATTTGTATCCTGGGCAAGTTTAGCGTAAAAGCCTCTGGAAAGACATAATAATATGAGCCGCGTCCGGCCTTGTCAGGAACCATGCGATGAAAAATGCGAATCAGCCCCAATGGACACAGGAGCTCGTCTTCGAGGATGAGAGCCTGACGCTGAAAAAAATCCCCCGCAGGGTAAAATTGCCGCCGCTCCTGGAGCAGGCGCGGGATATGCAGTTCGAGAATGCGTTTGAAAGCCCGCAGAAAATTTTCCTGAAACAGGGGCGGATGCTGGCTGATTATGAGGATGATTACAGATATCTTGGCGACCCTGTGCGCTATTATCCCACATACCAGTCCCTGACAGACGCGGAGTTGCGGGGTTATTTCACCTGGCGGACTGGGGCGCGCAAAGGCGAGCCCGGGGAGCCGCCGCTTACCTTTGTCTTTCTCCATGCTTACGAATTGATAAACAATATAGGCGTCGCGTCGCCCGAGGAAGGCTATGACAGGCTGCTTGAATTAAGGCGCAGGCATGGCCCCGAAAATTACAGGGTGGAGTGGCTGCTGGATCGCTGGCTGCGAGATTATGTGATCTATTATGGCCTTGACGCGAAGCTTTTGGGAGAAGATCCGCAAATTGCCAGCAATCAGTGCCTGACAGTGATTGAGCGCATAGCGGAAGCGCCCCGCGATGATGTCCTGGACGCCATTAAGCAGCTTGCGCCCAAATGGCTGCGCAGATCCAAATTCTACGCTGCAAACTTTGAGGACATGGATGAAATAATTTATCGCGTATTCAAGAAAATGAGCGCCCATTATGCCAGGGGCCACAAGCGCACTTTTGTGGAGCAGTATTTTGGCCGCACCATGGCAGATCACATTCATCTTTTCTCATCTGCCATCTTTTGCAATCCCCTGGAGCGCGAAAACTATGAATACCGCATTGACAGCCAGCATTGCTACAAATGCGAGGCTGGCGTCTGGTCAGTCAATATTCGCCAGATTTCGCCGCGCGGCCTGCGCAAGGTTGAAGATCTGCTCAAATCAATAGACAGCTTCATGCGCCTGGCATACGCATACAACCATCCTGTCAAATGCGAAAATTCCACAAAATGGGTGACAAGCCTGATTCAGGAGGAAATCGCAGGGTTTCTGGCCGAGAAAGCGGCCGCCAGACAGAAAAAGCTGGTCATTGATTTTTCAAGCCTTGCCAGAATCAGGGCTGACGCAGCCCAGACCCGGGACCGGCTGATTGTTGAGGAAGAGGCTGCGCTGGCTCC
>JAAUYW010000137.1 GCA_014804915.1 Desulfovibrio sp.
AAGGCAAGGCAGAAGGTCTGGCGGAAGGCGAGGCAGAAGGCAAGGCAGCGGCAATGGGCTGCCAGCGGGCTGGCTTGCTTGAAATGCTTGCGCTCAAATTTGGCGAGCTGCCCGCAGGCTGGCAGGAGGCTGTCGCAAGACTGAATGATCCGGAGCAGATCAGCAGCCTCACCATAGCCGTGCTGACAACGCATTCCAGGGACGAGTACGGTCAACTGCTCCTGGAGACAGGCAAGTCCTGAAAAGCGGCTGTTACGATCGGCAGATGGAATTGTTGAGGCTCCCCTAAAATGGGAATTGCTGGGCGTTTGCGCCAGTTATGGACTACGCGGTGTTAATTCGCTATAATTTTCAATTAAGCACGTAAAACAGGACAGGTAAAAATGGCGGATGAACATGAAAAGGATGGGCTTGCGAAGCGTATCCAGATGAGACGCGTGAACCGGAGCCTGGAAGCGGCGCAGGCGGCGGGCAAGCAGCAGCAGAAGGAATATGGTGACATATTGATCAACCATTTGCGTGAAAACGGGCAGCTGATCTGCATTTCTGATGACCGCTCATTTGTGGAGCTTTTACGCGAGCTGGTGGTAAAAACACTTAAAATGCCGCCAACCAGTCTCAATATTACCGCGCGGGCCGACATGATGGCAAAGTTGGCGCGCAATTCCATAGACGCCCAGAAAACGCCGCTGATTTTGATTGAGCAGTCTCTTAATGGCCGCGATCTCACGTTTGTGACGCGGGTTCTCAAGAACGCTTTTCCTGAATTGAAGATTCTGATGCTTGCGCAGGAAACGGACAAGAACCATCTGGTCTTGTTGCATGAAAGCGGGGTGGATGGATTCCTGATCAAGCCTCTGGATACATCCGGGCTGCTGGAAAAAATCGCGCTGGCCATAAAGCCACAGGATCAGGTTGACCGTACGCTTGACTGGGCTCGCTCGCTGCTCAGCCAGGGAGAGCCAATGCGCGCCCTGCAGATTGCCAATCAGGCGCTGGATCAGCAGGTCAATTCTTCCGCCGTGCTGTTGCTGATGGGCGACATTTTCCGCGCCATGAAAGATTATGACAAGGCCGCAGACGCCTATACCCGCGCTTCCGCCACTTCGGCGCTTTATCTTGAGCCAATGCGCAAGCTCGCCGATCTTTATGCTGAAAAGGGCGAGCTGAACAAGCAGATAGAGTTCCTGGAAAAGATGGACGAAGTTTCGCCACTTAATCTTGATCGCAAGATCCAGATTGGGGAAATACTGCTCAAGCTGAAGCGGCCTGACAAGGCGCGCAAAATGTTTGACGCGGCGATGAAGCTCAGCCATCGCCAGGCCAGGGAGAATGTTTCCTGCGTCGCCTATCGCGTGGCCGATCTTTACACGGATACGGATCCGGCAATGGCCGCCTCATTTCTGCAACGCGGGCTTGAGACGCGCAAGGAGTTCTGGAGTCATGAGGACCTGGCCACATTCAACCGCCTTGGGCTGCTCTTGCGCCGCGCTGGCAAATGGCAGGAAGCGGTTGCCGAATACCAGAAAGCGCTAACAGTCGCTCCCAATGACGACGGGCTGCATTATAATCTGGCCATGGCCTATCTGGAAGGCAAGGATGTGGAGCATGCCCGCGCCATGGCACTGAAAGCTCTGGCAATAAATCCGGATCTGCCTCGCAGGTCTTCGCGCATCGCATCCAATCTTGCGGCCGTGTTTGTGAGCAGCAATGACCGCATGCATGCGATGCCCCTGTTGCGCACCGCCCTGGAGCTGGATCCTGGCAATGAGGAAGCGAAGAAACTGATGGCGGCAGCTGACACTGCCAAGGGATAGAAGATTATATGGGAAATGTGGTAACACGCTTCGCGCCCAGCCCTACAGGACATCTGCATCTGGGGGGCGCCAGGACCGCTGTCTTCAGCTGGCTGCTTGCGCGTCATTTTGGAGGCAAATTCTTCTTGCGTATTGAAGATACGGATTTGCTGCGCTCAAGGCAGGAATATACGGATTCCATTCTGGCTTCAATGCGCTGGCTTGGCCTGGACTGGGATGGCGAGCCTGTTTACCAGACGCAGCGCGCTGATCTTTATAATTCCTATGTGGACAGGCTTCTGGCCAGCGGCCATGCCTACTGGTGCTCCTGTTCTCCGGAGGAAGTGGAAGCCATGCGCGAGGAGGCGCGGCAAAAGGGCCTCAAGCCGCGTTATAATGGCCACTGTCGCGAGCTTGGCCTTGGCCCTGGCCCTGGACGCTGTGTGCGCCTGAAAGCTCCGCAATCCGGTAAGATAGTGTTTGATGACCTTGTCAAGGGTCGCATTGCAGTTGACGCCTCCGAGCTAGATGACATGGTTTTGCGCCGCGCGGATGGCATGCCAACCTACAATATGGCAGTCGTTGTGGATGATCACGAGATGGGTGTGACCCATGTGCTTCGCGGGGACGATCATGTTTCCAATACGCCGCGCCAGATCCTGATATACGAGGCCCTGGGTCTGCCGGTGCCCGTATTTGGGCATGTGCCGATGATTCTGGGCAAGGATCGCCAGAAATTGTCCAAGCGGCACGGGGCGCGCGCTGTGATCGAATACGAGCAGGAAGGCCTGTTGCCGCAGGCCCTTGTGAGTTATCTGGCCAGGCTGGGCTGGTCGCATGGCAATCAGGAGCTGTTCTCGCAGGAAGAGCTAATTAAATATTTTGATGGCACGCATTTGAATCCAGCTTCAGCGGCATTTGATTTTGACAAGCTGGACTGGGCCAATGCCCAGTTCATGCGCGCCCTGCCGCTTTTGGAGCTTGCGCGGGAAGTTGCGCCTTTTGTCAAAGCCGAGGGTCTGATTGGCGATGACGCCCGGCCGGAGGATCTTGTGCCCCTGTGCGCGATGTTTCGCGAGCGCGCCAGCAACCTGCGCGAGCTTGCCCAGGCTTTCCGGCCGTTGCTTGTGAAGGCAGACGGGCTTGAATATGTGCCAAAGGACGCTGACAGGCATTTTACCGATGCCGGCAAAAGGCATCTTGGCGAGCTTGCCGAAATTTTCAGGCGGCTGCCAGACTTTGACGCCGGCGCAATCGAGGCCGCGCTCAATGCCTACGTGGCAGACAACGGCTACAAGTTCAAGGAAGTGGCTCCGCCAGTGCGCACCGCATTGATGGGCTTCATGGGCGGTTCGCATCTCAATGAGATCATGGCTTTTCTGGGGCTTTCTGAAACTCTGGCGCGTTTTGAGCGTGCCAAGACCTACTGCGGCTCCTGAAACAGGGCCCCCGGAACAACCGGATTCCCGCAGATGTATTGACTCGCCAATGTGCGCGTTTTATAGCGCATAACTGTATTTTGGCTTTGCCTAAATCCGTTCGCAATCAGCGAGGCTCCAAGTGGAAAATCGGGAAAAAGCGTTAAAACCCAAAATCAGGCTCTCAACCAAATCCAGCCATGCGGCCTATTTTATGCCAATGCTGGAGAGCTTCGCTGAACACGATGATCTGAACGAGGTCATAAAAAATAGGGTTAGCAAAGCCTGCGATCTGATGGAAAGCGGCTGTCCGCTTTATCCCAATGACTTCCGCAAGCAGCATTCCGTTGCCTGGGTCAATGACACGTATGGAGCGCTTGATGCTGCCGCGCTCCAGGGCAAGGAGGATGTGATCGCAACTGCAGGCCGTATCGTTTCCCTGCGTTCTTTCGGCAAGGTGGCCTTTTTTCATATTATGGATGAATCCGGGCGCGTTCAGTGCTATGCCTCGCGCGAGCATTTGCCGGAAAAGGAATACTCAGTTGTCAGAAAGCTGGAAACTGGCGATATTGTAGGCGTTTCTGGCCGTCTGTTTCGCACCAGAACTGGCGAGCTGACGATAGATTGCAGCCATGTGCGCCTGCTCAGCCGCTCCATGCGGCCATTGCCCGAGAAATATCATGGCCTCAAGGATATGGAGACTCGTTACAGGCAGCGATATGTCGATCTGATTGTGACGCCAAGAAGCCGTGAAATTTTCCTGAAAAGAATCCAGATTGTGCGTGAATTCCGCCATTTCATGGAAAAGCACGGTTTTCTGGAAGTGGAAACGCCAATTTTACAGGCGCAGGCCGGCGGAGCCACTGCCAAGCCGTTCAAGACCCATCATAATGCGCTTGACCTTGATCTGTATCTGCGCATTGCCCCGGAACTGTATTTGAAGAGACTGCTGGTTGGAGGCTTTGAAAAAGTTTTTGAGCTTAACCGCAATTTCCGTAACGAGGGTATTGACACGAGGCATAATCCGGAATTTACGATGTGTGAATTTTACTGGGCATACGCTGATTTCCGGATGCTTATGGATTATACCGAGCAGTTGTTCAGTCATCTCGCAAGGCAGGTATGCGGCAGCGAGATCATCACTTATCAGGGTCAGGAAATTGATCTGCGGCCGGGCCATTGGCAGCGTATGAGCTTTTATGAATCACTTGAAAAGATTGGGGGTCATAAACCGGAATTTTATAATGACTACAACCAGGTGCGGGACTACATTCGCAAGCGCGGCGAAAAGACGCTCAATCAGGAGCCATTGCAGAAATTGCAGGCGAAACTGTTTGACCTGGATGTCGAAGACAGGCTGGTTCAGCCACATTTCATATATCACTATCCCACCGAAATTTCGCCGCTTTCGCGCCGAAATGATGAGCGTCCTGAAATTACGGATCGATTTGAGCTTTTTATAACTGGCCGCGAGCTGGCAAATGCGTTTTCAGAATTGAATGATCCGGTTGACCAGCGGCTGCGTTTTGAAGAGCAAAAGCGGGAAAAAGAGGCTGGCGATGAAGAGGCGCATTGCATGGATGAGGATTACCTGCGCGCTCTTGAATATGGCATGCCGCCAGCTGCAGGCGAGGGGGTGGGTATTGACCGCCTTGTCATGTTGCTGACTGACTCTGCGTCGATTCGGGAGGTGATTTTCTTTCCGCTACTGCGTCCGGAGTATTAGATGCCGGAGAGTGGGCGAAAACGCCAGATTCCGCAAGCTATTTTGGCAAGCTTGGCCTGGCGGGAATCGATGTCTTCGCGATCCCATTTGTCGTGATGCTCGGCGATTGCCCTTGTTGTTCTGAAAGCGCTTTGCATATATAACTCTTTCTTGTAATCAAAGCTGTTATTGCCTGCCGCAATATTGAGCTTTTTTTCCAGTAGCGCCATGTTTCCAATCCTGTAAACCAGTTTTTTTTGCTCGCGTTCAGTAATGTCCTGCCAGGCGTCTGCGCCATTCATCGGGAGGATGTGTTCAATGGTCACAGGCTTTTCGTGGCGCGCTGCAATCCCGCTCTCCTGTTTTTCTATATTTGCAAGGATATATTTGACGATTTTACTATTGCGCGGCGAGAGAGTATTAAAAGATTTTATTTTAAAATCCTGTTGGAAAAGCCTGTCATCCGGATACAATTTGTCCAAGTCACTCCGGATATTACTTAATCTAGTATAGATTCCGGAGGATACTTTTTGTGAAATTGTGTTATAAACAATCTCCTGATCGATTGTCTGTTTGTTACAGATTATATTGTATCTAAAAGAAAATATTACAATGTCATCAAGAATCTGAGAAAATAAATCGCGATCATGTGTATAAAACTTATCATGGCATGCAAGCAAAAGGGAAAATGGTTGCGGAAGGTCGAATATTTTTAGTAGTTCGAGATTTTTCTTTTCTTTTTCATTCCATAGGTCATTATCATAATAATCTTTCAGCCCGCTATATATCTCTGCGCCATGCTCAAGATCCCTTAAAATATTAAATACATCTTTCCTGTCTTTTATATTGTTTCTAATTATTTTAAATAATTCATTTTTCCTTACAAGTTTATTTTTGCTGTTCCAATATAATCTTAAAAATTCGGGGAGATCTTCGCCGATATCGGCAATGTAGTTGAGGATGTTTTCCCACTTCTCTTCCAGAGTTCTAATTTCATTTTCATGTGTTTTATGTGTTTCTATAATAGAGAAGAGATGATTTTTCAATAAATCAGTCGCAGAAAGACGAACTCTGCGGGCATTCAGTGTTTCGAAGACTTTGAATGCATTTAACTCTTCATTTACCCTTATTACAGTAAAGAAAACCCGGTCTGCCAGGCTCTCAATAAACTCCACGAGTTTTTGACCGCTATTTTCGTTTTGCCCGAACTCCTTTACAAGAATATTCCTGAACCATTCAAATGCGTTCGCCAGCAGTCTTTCGGAACTATTTAGTCCGCGCCTTTGTGGCTCTTGCAAGGGAACCAGATAATGCTGAAAATATCTGTCATTGTGTCTGTTCAGGGCAAGTTTTGACTGTGGGATCAGGGTTACAGGATCAAGATATGCGATATAGTTTCGTTGCAGCTGCTCACGTCTTAAATCGTTTTTCTGGGCGTCAATTCCCCTGTTTGCAAGCTCTTTAAATATGCTCAGGCCAGCAAGGATAATTATTGTAAAAGTCGTCAGTCTTTGTTGCCCGTCAATGATAACGAATTCCTTCGAGTTTTTGGTCTGGAAGACAAGATAACCCATATAATGGCTATCCTCGTCCGTAGTCCCGCGCAGCCTGGCAATGTCTTGCCAAAGATCGCTCCAGTTATCCTGCGTCCAGGAATAGTCGCACTGGAAAGAGGGCACCCTGAATGAAACTCCATTGCCGAATAACTGGCGAAAAGTTTCATTTGATGTGATGAAATTAATATTTGCCTTGAGCGCCATTTTGGGCAACCTGATATAAGCCGGGCAGTTGCGACGAAGCTGGCACGGTTAAACGTATTTTGCCGCATTCCTTAGCGGCAGTCCTTTTCTATCCTTGGCCGAGAGCACTGGCTCTGCGCCTGTCAAAGGCCAGTTTATGCCAAGCTCCGGATCATTCCAGAGCAGGCAGTGTTCATCCGTGGGGTCGTAGTAGGCTGTGCATTTATAGACAAATTCGGTATTGTCTTCCAGCACCAGAAAGCCGTGCGCAAAACCCGGGGGCACCCAGAGGCTATGCCGAGCCTCGGCATCCAGGATGACCCCATAGCTTTTGCCGAAATTGGGGGAAGACCTGCGCAGGTCGACAACAGCATCGAAGACCTTGCCTGATATTACGCGTACCAGCTTGCCCTGGGGATTTTTGAGCTGATAATGCAGGCCGCGCAGGACGTTGCCACCTGACTTGCTGTGGTTATCCTGGACAAATTCATGTTTTCCGCAATGCTCCTCAAATTCATTTTGACGGAAGGTTTCCATGAAAAAGCCGCGCTCATCGCCAAATATTCTGGGTATGAGCAGAACAGGGCCATTGGGATCAAGAGCCTTGAATTCCATTTGCAATCCTTTGCCAGGGCGCGTCCCGGGTTGAGGCGCTGTTTGAGCTTCCGGACGTTATTGGGCGCCGGATCTTTTTTTCAGGATTTTCAGAATATACTGGCCATAATCAGTTTTGGCATAGCTTTCGCCAGCGCGGGCCATTTGGGCGTCAGAAATCCAGCCCTTTTGCCAGGCGATTTCCTCAAGGCAGGCGATCTGCAGCCCCTGCCGCGATTCGATTGTCTGCACGTAGGATGCGGCCTCAAGCAGGCTGGGACAGGTGCCAGTATCCAGCCACGCAAAGCCGCGGCCCAGCCGTTCCACGCAAAGCTGGCCTTTCTCAAGATAGATCTGGTTGATGCTGGTGATTTCCAGTTCGCCGCGTCCGGAAGGTTTGAGCGTTTTGGCCATTTCCACAACCTGGGGATCGTAAAAATAAAGGCCTGTAACAGCGTAATGGGATAATGGCCGCTCCGGCTTTTCGACAATGCTGATTGCCCTGCCTTTGGCATCAAAGGAGACCACTCCGAATCTTTCAGGATCCTTGACCTGGTAGCCAAAGATGGTGGCTCCGCAGTCGCGGCTGGTGGCATGGCGCAGCTTGGGCACGAAATCCTGGCCATGAAAGATGTTGTCGCCGAGAATCAGGCAGGAGTGGGAGCCTTGGAGAAAGGATGCGCCAATGATGAAGGCCTGGGCAAGACCTCCTGGCGTTGGCTGGACGGCATAATGAAGATCAATGCCAAAGCGCGAGCCATCGCCAAGCAGGCGCTCATACTGGGGAAGATCATCAGGAGTCGAAATCAGCAGAATCTCCCGGATTTCCGCAAGCATCAGCACTGACAGCGGATAATAGATCATCGGTTTGTCATAAACCGGCAAAAGCTGTTTGGATACTCCCTGCGTGATTGGATAAAGGCGCGTGCCTGATCCGCCTGCGAGCACTATCCCCTTGTATTTCATCAAGCCCCCTGCCGCCGGCTTTTCCGAGCCGTCAGAAAATTCAGATTCTTGTGCCGAGTCGTTCGAGCCTGTAACTGCCATTCAGTATCCGCTGCCACCAGTCCTGATTTTCCAGATACCAGCTGACTGTCTTTTTTATGCCTGTTTCGAAATTTTCCCTGGGGCGCCAGCCCAGCTCCCGGCGTATTTTCCCCGCATCCATCGCGTAACGGCCGTCATGGCCTGGCCTGTCAGCCACAAATGTGATCAGATCCCTGTACGTCTTGACGTTTTTTTTGCTGGCTGGCGCCAGTTCCTCAAGGGTCTGGCATACCGCCTCCACCACTTCGAGGTTGCGCTTCTCGCAGTTGCCGCCAATCGCATAAGTATCGCCTGGACGCCCTTTTGCGAGCGTCAGCAATAATGCCTCTGCGTGATCTTCCACATAGAGCCAGTCGCGAATTTGCGCTCCCTTGCCATACACTGGCAGCGGCTTGCCTGCCAGCGCGTTCAGGATAATTATAGGAATGAGCTTTTCCGGAAACTGGCGCGGGACGTAGTTGTTCGAGCAGTTTGTAATCAGTGTGGGCAAGCCGTATGTTCTGTGCCAGGCGCGGACAAGGTGATCCGAGGCCGCCTTGCTTGCAGAGTAGGGCGAGCTTGGCGCGTACGGGCTTGTTTCGCTAAAAAATGCTTTTTCTCCTGCCGGAGAGTCGGCCAGATCGCCAAATACCTCATCTGTTGATATGTGCAGGAAGCGGAAATTCCCGGCTTTTTCGCGATCCGTGGCCTGGAGTGTTTTCCACCAGGCCCTGGCCGCTTCCAGCATACTGAATGTTCCCTTGACGTTTGTGTCTATAAACGCTTCCGGGCTGTCGATTGAGCGGTCAACATGGCTTTCCGCAGCAAGATGCATGATGGCATCCGGCTTTTCTGCTTCAAGGATCGCCCGCATTGCTCCCAGGTCGGACACATCGGCATGGATGAATTTGTAGGCCGGATTGTCCCTGATCGGGGCCAGGGATTCCGGATTGCCGGAATACGTCAGCTTGTCAATATTGACAACGCGCAGGTTGCCGGATTCGAGAGCTTTCAGTATTACGTTTGAGCCAATGAAGCCGGCTCCGCCAGTGACTATGAGTGTTCCTTTCATTCTTCCCTCCCACGGGAGGCCCTGGCAGGGCCGGATTTGACTGGCGGCAGCAGCATGGCCTTGTCCGCAAGCTTCAGCTGCTGAAGCCTGCAATGAATCTGTCCGCAGGCAGCCGCATCCGATTCTGCGTGATGGTGCTCAAGCTCAATCTGAAAATACGCGCTCACGGCTTCAAGACCATAGCCGGGAAGTTTCAGCGCCTTGCGCGCGCCTGCCAGAGTGCATAGGAATCCCAATCGCGGCGGCGCAATGCCGTATGCGTCGCAATTTGAATTCAGCACTGCGCGGTCAAAGCGGGCATTGTGGGCAATCAGGTATTTTGCGCCCCTGATGAATGCCAGCATATCAGGCCAGACCTCCTTGAAGGATCTTTCGCTTTTGAGCATTTCCCAGGTCAGGCCGTGCACATTTGTATAGCAGATTTTTCTGTAGCCAGGCCGAATCAGGCTGTAGAAACGATCCACGATTTGCTGGTTCTCAAGGCGAACCATGCCAACAGCGCATGCGCAGGCGCCGCTTCTGGCCGAGGTTTCAAAATCAATTGCGACATACGGCCCGGATTCCAGAAATGGCTTCATTTTGCCGCGTTCGCCGCAGCTTCCCTCAGGCGCTCAAATATATATTCTTCCATTTCCGGATTGTTCTCATCGAGATTGAAACAGAGGGCGTCTTCGCCCAGCAGGCCCTCTGGCACAAAGTCGCCCAGCTCTTGGGGATCCTGAACCAGGTCAGCATAAAAGCAGACTGAAAGCCAGCGGCTCTCCGGCTCGTCATCAATTACGTCAATCAGCGTGAAAAGATCCCTTTTCTGCTGTCTGGCGTGTTTGGCCCGGATTGAATAGCTGACTTGAGGACGTCCCTTGAAATCAAGGCTCAAATCCGGATTTTGGGTCAGAAAGCCGTAGTATTTCATAAACGCCGGCTTTAAGGCCAGGGAATCGGTTTTCCAGTCCGCGACAAATTGCGCTATTTCATCAGAAGTTGCCAATTCGCTCTCCTTAATCTGTGTTGCCCCATTGCCAGGGGGGCGTGGACATGTTCAGGCTCCAGATGCCGCGCCTGTCCTTTTGCGCCAAATGCTCTTCAATATGCCAGCGGCGGCAGAAAAAGGCCTTGCAGGTTGAGCGATCCACCCAGGCCAGGCCGTCGGAAACAAGCCTGTTGTTCACGGATCTGTCCTGAACTTGCACCAGCG
>JAAUYW010000138.1 GCA_014804915.1 Desulfovibrio sp.
GCCTATCGGCGTTATCGCGATGATTTATGAGGCGCGTCCGGCTGTAACAGTTGAGGCGGCAATCCTGGCGCTCAAGGCTGGCAATGCCATTATCCTGCGCGGCGGCAGGGAGGTCAGCCAGACAAACGGGGCGCTGGTGACCATTCTTGGCGACGCCCTCGCTATCGCCGGATTGCCCAGGGCCTGCGCGCAGCAGGCTCCCCCTGGCGGACACGAAGTTGTGGAAGAGCTTTGCCGCCAGGGCAAATATATTGACCTGATGATTCCCCGCGGCGGTGAAAGCCTGATCCGCGCAGTTGTCAAGGCTGCGGAAATGCCGGTTCTGATGCATTACAAGGGCGTTTGCCATGCATATATTGATGCGGACGCCAATCTGGAGCAGGCAGTTAGGATTGTTGAAAATTCGAAGACGCAGCGGCCGGCAGTCTGTAACGCCCTGGAATGTGTGCTTGTGCATCGTGATGTGGCTGGCAGGTTTTTGCCAATGCTTGCTCGCCAGCTTGCGCCTTATCATGTGGAGTTTCGCGCAGATGCGGCGGCCATGCCGCTGCTTGGTCCCGGGGCGGTGCCAGTGCGTCCTGACGATCTTGGCCGCGAGTTTATGAGCCAGATTCTGGTGGCGCTTGTCGTGCCGGACATGGATGCGGCGATTCGCCATATTGATCAGTATGGATCAAGACATACTGACATAATCTGCACAGAGAACTATGGCAATGCGATGCGCTTTTTGCGGGAAGTGGATGCCTCGATGGTCGCAGTCAACGCTTCTACCAGGTTTAATGATGGCGGCCAGCTTGGTCTTGGCGCTGAAATAGGCATCTCTACCACAAAATTGCATGCATACGGGCCGATGGGGCTGCGGGAGCTGACTACAACCAAGTATGTGGTTCTTGGCAGCGGTCAGGTGAGGGAATAAGCGGCAGCTTATGGGCCGGCTTGTTTTTGGCGGCAGTTTCAATCCCGTGCATATCGGGCACATGCGTGTGGCGATTGAAGCGCTGCATTTTCTTGCGGGCCTGGCAGACACGCTTGAGTTTTTGCCAAGCGCGGCGCCGCCTCACAAGCCCTGTGTTCCCATGCTGCCTTTTGCCTTGCGGATTCGGCTTATTGAGGCTGCCATTCGTTCCTGTAAAGGGATGCTTTGCGATCCGGTTGAGGGCAATCGGCCAGGGCTGTCCTATACCTGGGACACGTTGCGGCTGCTTGGCCAGCGCCATGGCGCAGCGAATCTCTATTTTCTGCTTGGCAGCCAGGACTTTGACCTGTTGCCAGAATGGTATCGCGGCATGGAGCTGGCAGGGCTTTGCAATCTGGTCATAGTGCCGCGCGGAGACTATGCCCGGGAGGATTTTCTGGCAAGCTGCCAGAATTTCTGGCCCGGCGCCCTGGAGCCTGACCAGAAATACGAGTGCATGGATGCGACTGTCCGGGTCTACAAGCCCCGGGCCGGATACAAGGTTTATTTTTTGCCTGTTCCCTTTCTGGAAATCAGCGCGACGCATATTCGCAAAATCTGGCTTTGCCAGGGCAATCTGGATTATCTTGTGCCTGCGCCTGCGCTTGAGATTCTGAGGCGGGAGCGGGACATTGTTGACGCTTGCTGGCGGGAGAAAAAATGCTGAATGTCGCTCCCAAGGAATTGAGGGAAAACATAGCGCGCGCGAATGGCTATCTGCGCCGCAATGAAGTGGCCCGCGCGCTCAATACAATGGGCTCTGCCTTGCGCCAGTTTGCCGGCGTGCAGCTGATGCGCGGCCCTCGCGCTGAGCTGGATATCCAGATCAGCGAGTTTCTTACTGCCCTGATGCATCATCAGGCAATGCAGCCTTTGCTTGATCCGCACAATACTGGCAAACCAAAACCTATCCGCTATCAGCAAGGCAAGGAAGGGGCGTTGGCGACCGTGCTTGAGGGTCTGGCTAAAATCATGGTCAATGAGGCAGAATCAGAGATCCGGCGCGCTACTGAAGAGCGGGTTGAACGCAAGAAAATGCTTATCGAGACAGGCACAAAACTGCTTTCCGAAGGCCAGCTTGCCAAGGGGCGCGCCTTTCTCAAGCGCGTTGCCGAGGAATTCAGCGAGGATCCTGGCATTCGCGTGCAGCTTGCGAGGATTTTTCTGGCGGCTGGCCAGCAAATGGAGGCGGCTGAAATGTTCGAGGAATCCATTGAACATGAGCCGCGCGAGGTGCAGGCCTATTCCGGCGCAGTTACAACCTGGCTGGAAATGCGCGAATACGAGCGCGCCGAAAAGGTGTTCCAGGCTATTTTGAGGACTTTTGGCGGCCACCCCAATACATTTGGCAAAATGGCGAAGATGTACTGGGACTGGCATAAGCGCGACAAGGCGGAAGAGCTGGCGATACGCGCCCTGCAGGGCAACAAGTCCCAGCCTGAGGCCATGGAAGTGATGGCAGCCCTGAAACAGCGCCAGGCGCATTGAGCAGACCGGCCTGACCGGCTTTCACAGGACGCGGAATGGAGATTTTTGAATGCCGGATGTGCGGCCACTGCTGTGAGGGCAAGGGAGGCATTGTCGTTGGGCAGGATGAGCTCGAGAGGCTGGCAGCGTTTACTGGCCTCACTGTGAAGGAATTTGGCGAGAGGTATTGCAGCCTTGAAAACGGCAAGCTAAAGCTTTCCACAGGCGCGGATGGCTATTGCGTCTTTTTTAACCCAGGCCAGGGCTGCGGGGTGCACGAGGCAAAGCCTGACGTGTGCAGGGCGTGGCCCTTTTTTCGCGGCAACCTGGTTGATGAAATCAGCATGGCCATGGCTGCGGAATATTGCCCTGGCATAAACAGGCAAGCCGGTTTCAGGAAATTTCGTGAATTTGGTCTTGAGTATCTCCGGACGAACGATCTGATTGCCGAGGGCAAGGCGGCGACAGCGTTGCGGCTGCCGCAGGAGCTTTTGTTCAAGGCAGGACAGGAGTAAGCAATGGCAGCTCGGCGCTCCCGCCAGATAAGCCTGCGTGAATGTTATGAGATCTTGCAGCTGCAAAAGGGCGCTGATCTTGAGGCTGTAAAAAAGGCATATCGCAAGCGCGCTTTTGAACTTCATCCGGATCTGAACCCGGGCAATCTTGAAGCCAGCCGCCAGTTTCAGCTTCTGAATGAGGCTTATGTGGCGCTCTCGGCAATGCTCAAGCCGGTTGAAGAAGCGAGGCAAAAGGCGAGGGCCGCGCAAAAACAGGCCGGTCCTGCAGGGCGGCAAGAGGCGGAAAAAGCCGCCCAGGAACAGGCCAAAGCAGAGAAGGAAGCGGAAAAAGCCAGCACTGCGTACGCAGAGCAGGACGTATTGCGGGATCTGCTCAATGATCCTTTTGCCAGACGCGTTTTTGAGGATATCTACAGCGAGCTCAATCGCAAGCAGGAGCCTCCCAGGCAGGAAAAGCCCCAGACTCCGCCGCCGCCTCCTCCGCCAAGGCCGGAACGGCCCCAGGCTGCGCCAAGGCCAGCCAGGCAGGAGCGCGTAGCTGCGCCGCTGTGGGAAAAAGGCCAGGACAAGGGCGTAAAAGGCGTAGTCAAGGACTGGCTCCGGCGCCAGATTGACGAGGAACAGACGCTCAGGCTTCCTGCGGCGCGGCTGGCGCCAGGCCGCAAGGTGCGCCTGCAGATAAGGCGCGGCTTTTCAGATGAAGTAAGCTCGATTGAGGTTACATTGCCTCCTGATTTCACTATCGGAAAGCCGGTGCGCCTGCGCGGGCTTGGCAAGCGCGTAGGGCCCTGGCAGGGCGATCTCTATTTGACGATCAATCCGGACTGATGCCAGCCACTCTGGCGCGACGCTACATTTTCAAACTTGGCGCCAATCTCGCCTCGGTGCCGGTGTATCTGGCCATGGAGGCGATTTTGCCGCGCGCCCTGGGGCCGCAGGCCTACGGCAATTTCAGTTTTTCCACGAGCGTTTTCCAGCAATTTTCCGGCTTTCTGGATATGGGAACTTCAACCTGCTTTTACAATGCCCTGTCCAGAAACCAGACATCTGCCGCATTGCTGGCTTTTTATTTGCGCATTGCCTTGCTGGTGGCTGCAATCACCATGTGCGCCGGTTTCCTTGCGCTCTGGCCTCCGGCGGCCGCCTTGCTTTTGCCGGATGTGCCCATCTGGTACGCTCCCCTGGCCGCCCTCTGGGCCCTTCTTACCTGGTGGGGCCGGGTCTTGCGCTCGGCAAATGACGCCCTTGGGGCGACAATCCATTCGGAAATCTGGCGGGCAGCGCTTTCGCTCATCGGCACTGGCCTGCTGGCCGCTCTGTACCTGGCCGGCTGGCTTGATATCAAAACCCTTTTTTTGCAGCAATATCTGCTTCTGGGCGCCACTGCTCTCGCCTTCTGGCTGGTTGCCAAAAAGCACTGGGCTGCCTCGGGCATCGCTCTCCACTGGCGCTTGCGTTCACGCCAGAAAAAAATTTTTACAGCGCAATTTTTTAGATACAGCCATCCCCTGCTGGTGCAGGCGCTGCTGTCCTTCATCATGCTCACTGCAGAACGCTGGCTACTGCAGTGGTTCGACGGCTCAAGCCAGCAGGGCTTTTACGCGCTTTCGCAAAAAGTGAGCATGGCCTGTTTTTTGTTCGTATCAGCGATGACTCCGCTTTTGATGCGCGAGTTTTCAATAGCCTGGGGCAGAAAAGACGCAGCTGCAATCGGCTCGCTGCTGACCCGCTTCGCGCCAGCTCTCTATGCGCTGGCAGCCTATTTCTCCTGCTTTACCGTTGCCGAAGGCAGAACGATGGTCTGGATTTTTGGCGGCGACAAGTTTCTGGCAGCTACCCTGCCAGTGCAGATCATGGCTTTGTATCCGCTGCATCAGGCGTATGGCCAGATGGCAAGCTCCGTATTTCATGCAACAGGCAAAACGGGAATTTTGCGCAACCTCACTGCCTGTGAATGCGTGTATGGGCTTGCCGCGGCGTGGGCGCTTCTTGCGCCCCCTGAACTGTGGGGCTTAAATCTCGGCGCGACAGGGCTTGCCATCAAGACTGTCAGCGTGCAGTTTCTGAGCGTCAATATCTGTCTCTGGCTGGCAAGCAGGTTCGTGCCTTTCGCTTTCTGGAAGAATCTTGGCCAGCAAATTCTTGTGGTCGCCTTTTTGCTGTTTCTTGCTTATGCTAGCCGCGAAGTCAGTCAGGAACTGGCGTTTCTGGAAGGCCGCTTTCTGGCCCGCTTTATCGTTTCCGGTTTTCTGTATAGCGCGGCAGTCGTATCAGTTGCGATCATCGCTCCGCGTTTGTTTGGCGTCTCGCGGGCTGATGCGAAGGAGTTGATCAGGCGCGTCCGGCGGCATTTCAGGAAGTGAAGATGAATTATTGACTGGGATATGCAGTCCCCGATTTGTCTGAAGCAATCAGGGTTTATGCTTTTCTTTCCACCAGAGCCAGATGCGCTTGCCGAATTTGATGCTCAAAAAGCCCGCGACGAGCATGATGGCGAATACTGGAGTAAGCGGGCCCCAGTCGTAATTTGAGGCGCCATCCCAAAGGCCGGAGGCAAGGAAAATCAGAAAGATTGCGACTGCAAGCAGGCCATAGCCCAGAGCGCGCCAGGGCCCTGTTTGCAGGAAATAGTTGATTGCGCAGGCAAGCGCGCAGGCAGCCACCAGGCAGACTGCAAAAAGGGCGAAAAAGGCAGCCATGGAAAAGGGGGGAGGCTTGCGCCTCCCCTGATTCGTTAGGCGTAGGGGTTTGCGTAGAGAAGAATGAAGCTGATAACCAGCGCGTAAATTGCGAGGGATTCGATGAATGCGAAGGCCAGAATCATTGTGCCGGTGATTTTGCCGCTTACTTCGGGATTGCGGGCAACGCCTTCGCTGGCGCCCTTGAGGCCCACGCCCATGCCGATTCCGCAACCGCAGGCGGCAATGCCAATGCCAAGCGCTGCGGCAAGGCAGGTCAGGCCAAGGGAATCAGAATTGAGCGGCTCTGCGGCAAGGGCGAGGCTGGCCGTGCCAAGCAGAAGGGTGAGATTGAACACTACCATCAGAACTTTGCGCATCGGAAACTCCTTTTATATGTTGCGCCGCAGTCGCGGCCATTCCCCCTGGTGAAAACCGGATCTTGCGATCCGGCCTTTTGTTTAATGTTCCGGGCCCGCCAGGGCGCTCGAGATATAGAACATGGTCAGCATGAAGAATACAAAGGCCTGCATGGATTTGCCAAGCAGGAACAGCGCGTAGATCGGCAACGTGCCGAGAATGGGGGCCATGATGAAGAAGAGGATGATGACGATCTCTTCACCGCGAATGTTGCCAAAAAGACGAAGCGAGAGTGAGACTGGCCGCGAGAGGTGCGAGACAATCTCAAGCGGAAACATGAGCGGTATCAGCCATTTGCTTGGGCCCATGAACTGCTCGTAATAGTGCAGCTTCCAGCGGGCTATGCCTTCCCAGTTGTAATAGACAAAAACAAACAGGGCCATGCAGACGGTAGTGTTGAGGTTGGCGGTGGGCGCGTCGCAGCCCGGAATCAGGCCCAGTATATTCATGCCGAAAATATAGATCAGCATTCCGCAGAGCAGGGGCACATATTTTTTGCCGGCTGCTCCCATGGTGTTCATGATGAAGCGCTCGGTGGTGTCAATCACCGCCTCAAAGAAATTCTGGAGTTTGCCAGGCACTATTTGCAGTCGCCCGCGCAGATAGAGGGCAATGCCAAACAGCACGGCCATGCAGACCCAGGAATAGAATACATGCTTGAAGACAAGAGTCTGGCCGTTGATTACGATCTCATCCATGCCCAGGAATGTGGAGAGCAATACCGGTTCCGGTAAGCTGCCTGCCATTTTCGCCCCCTTCCTTTATTGTCTGCCCAGAAATAGTACATTATAGCCATAGCTGGCTATTGCCAGAAACGCTCCCGCAGTGATGCCTGCGACTATGGCGCCCCCAGGAGCGCGCGCCCAGGCAAGCGCCGCATAGAGCAGCGCCGCGAAAATCAGCAGGCGCAAGCCAAAGCGCAGCAGAATTGCGCGCAGGAAAGCGGCGCTGTACGCGCCAATGTCAGTTTTGAGGAAAAATCTGGCCCAGCTCCAGAAAATCCAGGTCATTGCGAGGATGCCCGCGCCGAACCAGAATAGCCAGGGAAAGGCGGCGTAAAGCATTGCGCCAGCCAGAAGGCACGCGCCAGCCGCCAGGATCTGGTTGCGCAATATCGGGCGAATGAGATGGTGCGTGATATCCCTGTGCCAGAGATAGCCATCCAGCGGTTCGCAGATCCTGTGCCAGAAGCCGGAAAGCAGCCCCATTGAGTCAGCCCTGCCTGTCCAGTTTGCGCATTAATTGGCGCGTGTCGCGCCAGACATTGAGAAAGCCGGCGCCAATGCCCACAAACAGGAAGGCAAGTCCGCACCAGGGCGTAGTGGCAAGCCAGCAGTCAAGGCCGTAGCCAATGCCAAAGCCGACAGCCGGCCCGCTGACCATGTGCAGGCCAATTACGCCCGCATTTGACATTGCGCGCGCGCCTTCTGTCTGAAGATTCAGAAAACCCTTGATATCCATGTGTGCCTTGTAATTATTACAGGCTCTGCGCCAGAAATTGCAATAGTACTGAAGAGCAGGGCGCCCGGGAGCAAGTTTGCGGAATCCTATACGCCCTGTGTTGTCAATTTAATTCTTATCAAGTCTAGCAGGAGAGCCAGCGCGCGTCAATCGCTGCAAAAATTTCGTCCAGGCTGGCCATGTTTGCGCTGCGCCGTCATTTTCACTTTCGCAAGGCGCCCCCTATTCCGGCGGATTCACAATCATGATCGCAATGTCCATGACATTGGTGCGCGTAGGCCCGGTCACAAACAGGTCGCCAGCCATTTTCAGTCCGTTGTAGCTGTCGTTATTTTCAAGGTATTTAGCGCCTTTGCCTTCCAGCCGGTCTGCAGTATCAAAAATGGTAAAGCCGCCGGCGGCGTCAGTGGGGCCGTCTGTGCCATCCGTGCCGGCGAACAGGCAGCTGATTCGTTTTTCGCCGGAAAGCAGGAGCGCGGCTGCAAGAGCCATCTCCTGGTTGCGGCCCCCCAGGCCTGAGCCGTGAAGCGTAACAGTGGTCTCGCCGCCAGCCAGCAGGCAAACCGGCTTGTCGTCCGGGCCAAGGGAACTTGCGGTTTCTTTTGCCAGCTGTGCAAGTCTTGCGGCTGCCTCCCTGGCTTCGCCGCCCAGTTCGGGCCGGATTATCCTGGGCGCAAGGCCAAGTTTTTCGGCTTCGCGGGCGGCTGCTCGCAGGGCCTGCTCATTGCTGGCGACAATAATATTGCTCACTTTGGCGAATAACGGGTCAGCCGGTTTTGGCGTTTCGCTGATCTCCCCATTTGCGCCGGCCTCGAGATGCGCCAGGACTTTGGCAGGCAGCTTTTCCGCAAGCCGGTATTTGCTGATTATCGCCAGGGCCTCTGCGAAGGTGCCTGCATCCGGAGCGGTTGGCCCCGAGGCGATAGCCGAAAGGTCATCGCCCACGACATCGGAAACAATCAGGGACAGTACGTTTGCGCCATTTGCGGCTCTTGCCAGCTGGCCGCCAGCAAGCAGGGAAAGGTGTTTGCGAACAGTATTCAGCTCGCCAATGCTTGACCCAGAAGCGAGCAGCGCTGCTGTGGTTTTTTGCAAATCCTCAAGCGCAAGGCCCCTGGCCGGAGCTGGCAAAAGCGCGCTGGCCCCGCCTGTGAAAAGACAAAGCAGAAGGTCTTCCGGCCTTGCCTGTCTGGCAAGCTCAAGCAGCTCTGCCGCAGCGGCCTCCCCTGAAGCGTCGGGCACAGGGTGCGCCGCTTCCGCAATCCTGATTTTGTCCAGCGGCAAACCATGACCATGCTTGACAACAAGCAGGCCGGAATCAATGCGATCACCAAGCAGTTTCTCAACTGCCTGTCCCATTGGAGCCGCGCCCTTGCCCGCTCCAGCGACAAGCAGCCTGCCCTTGCCAAGATCGTATTCGCGGCCGCCGGCCAGAAGGCGGTCGCCTTTTCTGCTCACATGCCTGAGCAGCGCCTCGCCAGGCTGCACAGCCTGCAATGCGGCCCTGAAAATCGCTTCCAGCTGTTCCCTTGCTGTCATTGCTTCCTCCAGTCAATCCAGATTGCAACGCGCTCCATTGCACTGTCAAGCAGCTCGTTTTTGCGCAGGAGCAAAAGCGGGCGCCAGGCTGCCAAAAAAAAGTTTTTTCGAGAATATTCAATTTTTCTATTAGCTATATCGCCTGGTTATCCTGATTATGAACCTAATTTTCAATTTTCATATAGAAATAGGAGGAAAATCGGATTTGATGTTGACTGGCGCGGA
>JAAUYW010000139.1 GCA_014804915.1 Desulfovibrio sp.
AGCAGCACGCCAATCAGCGCGATCACGCTGAATTCCATATCAAAGAGCATCAGCGCCAGCAACGCTCCCACGCCGGCTGAAGGCAGTGTTGACAGAATGGTAACGGGATGAATCAGGCTTTCATAGAGCACTCCCAGGACAATGTAGAGCGCGGCTATGGCAGCCAGCACAAGCACAACCTGGTTGCCCATGGTATCCGTAAACAGTTTGGCTGTGCCCTGAAAACTGCCAATCACCGTATTCGGCATGCCGATCTTCACGCGCAATTCCGCCAGGGCCTCCCTGGCCTGCGACAGGGCTACGCCAGGATCCAGATTGAAGGAAATTGTGACTGCTGCAAACTGGCCCTGGTGCGCGACAGAAAGCGGCGCGAACCCTGGCGCAACCGTAGCCAGGGCAAGCAATGGCACAAGCCCCTCCCTGCCAGGCACGCGCACCTTTTCCAGGGCGGCGGCATCATTCAGCCAGTCCCCGTCATATTCCAGCACAACCCGATACTGGTTCTTGTCCCTGTAAATGGTTGAGACCTGGCGCTGGCCAAAGGCGTTGTTCAGGGCCGAATCAACATCCGCCATGGTCACGCCCGCACGCGCCAGCGCGTCGCGATTAACAGTCAGCATTGTCTGCAGGCCGCGCTCCTCGATGTCGCTGTCCACATCCCTGAAAAGGTCCGACTGCTGCATTGCCTCCTGCAGTTTCCGGCCCCATTCACGCAATTCATCCAGATTATCGGATTGCAGGGTATATTGATAGCCGGAATTGGACTGGCGGCCGCCCATCATTATATCCTGCGCCGGGCTCAAAAAAATGCGCAACCCTGGCTCGGAGCCAAGCTTGCCCCTCAACCTGGCCACCACTTTCTGCGCGCTGACCTTGCGCTCGCGCATTGGCTTGAGCGCAATAAAAACTCCGCCGCCAGCGCGCGCGCCGGAAACATGGGCAGACACTTCGGCAACTGCGGGATCCTCCCGAATCAGGCTTTCAAGCCTTTCCAGCTTGCCGACAATCGCCTGATAGGACGCGCTCTGGTCAGCCCGCATGCCGCCCATGATGACGCCGGTATCCTGCTGTGGAAAAAAGCCCTTGGGTATAACTATGTAAAGCCAGACATTGCTGGCAATCACGCAGGCCAGAGTCAGCAGGGTCAGACGCGGATGCGCCAGCACGGCAGCCAGGCTCGCGCCATAGCCTTTCTGCATTGCCAGGAGAAAGGCAGCCCAGCGCCTGCCAGCCGCCTGGAGGGCCCTGCCGGCGCGGCTTGTGGCCGGCGCGGCCTGCCCTGGCTTCAGCATCCGGGCGCACATCATCGGGGTTGTCGTCAGGGAAACCAGCATTGAAACCAGCACCGAGGCTGTAAGCACGACAGCGAATTCCCGAAACAGCCTGCCGACCATGCCGCCCATGAAAACCAGCGGCGCAAAGACGGCCACCAGGGAAAGGGAGATTGAAATCACGGTGAAACCGACTTCGCGGCTGCCGCGCAATGCCGCCCGCAATGGCGTTTCACCCATTTCAAGGCGACGGACAATATTTTCAAGCACCACTATAGCGTCATCAACAACAAAGCCGGTGGAAACAGTCAGCGCCATCAGGGACAGATTATCCAGGCTATAGCCGCACAGATACATGACGCCAAATGTGGCAATCAGCGAGACCGGCGCTGCGACAGCCGGTATGGCAGTGGCGCGGGCATTGCGCAAGAACAGGAATGTAACCGCCACAACCAGCGCGATAGCCAAAATCAGGCTCTTTTCAACCTCGCGCAGGGAAGCGCGGATGGTGAGGGAGCGATCCATGCGCAGAGAGAGCGTCGCGCTTTGCGGCAGCCAGTCCGCAAGCTGTGGCAACAGCGCCTTCACGCGATCCACGGTTTCAATAATGTTGGCGCCAGGCGCGCGGAAAACAATCAGCAAAATGGCCGGCTTGCCATTGGCTACGGCCATGTTGCGCAAGTTCTGGGAAGAATCCACAATTCTGGCGACATCCCCAAGGCGAATGACCCTGCCGTCCTTTTCAGCGACAATCAGCGGTTCATAATCTTTGGCGGAATCAAGCTGGTCATTGGCTCCAACCAGCCAGGTTTTGGAGTCGTTTTCCAGCAGTCCCTTGGGTAAAAAGGCATTGGCATTGGCAAGTGTGCTCCGGATATCATCCATGCTGATGCCAAGCCTGTTGACTGCGTCAGGAATTGCCTCAACCCGCACCGCAGGCAACGCTCCGCCGCCGACAGTTACCTCGCCCACGCCTGGAATCTGGGAGATTTTTTGCGCCAGCACAGTAGAGGCGGCGTCATAGAGCTGGGCGCGGCTGAGCACGTCGGATGTTATTGAAAGAATCATGATCGGAGCGCCTGCGGGATTGACCTTGCGGTAGGAGGGATTGGAAGGCATTGTCGGCAAGGTGGAGCGCGAGGCATTGATTGCCGCCTGCACATCCCTGGCCGCGCTATCCGCATTGCGGTCAAGATCGAATTGCAATACCACGTTCGCGGAGCCCAGGCTGCTGGAGGAAGTCATTTCCGTTACGCCGGCAATTCGCCCCAGGGCCCGCTCAAGCGGCGTGGCCACAGTTGCCGCCATGGTTTCAGGCGCTGCGCCAGGCATGCTCGCCCGCACGACCACAACCGGAAAATCCACTTGCGGCAATGGCGCCACTGGCAGCAGCCCAAATGAAATCGCGCCGGCAAGCGCGATAGCCAAAGTCAGCAATGTGGTTGCTACCGGCCTGCGGATAAAGGGGGCGGAAATATTGAGCGGAATAAATTCCGGCCCAAAACGGCGCGCTGGCCGCTGCCCGGTCACGTCTGCCGCTCCTTTTTGCCGGCTGAGGCCAGGCGATCAAACCAGAGATAGATTACAGGCGTAGTGAACAGAGTCAGGGCCTGGCTGGCAATGAGGCCGCCAACCATGGTCACGCCTAGCGGCCTGCGCAATTCCGCGCCCATGCCCCACCCCAGCATCAGGGGCAAAGCGCCCAGCAGCGCCGCCATGGTTGTCATCAGGATCGGGCGCAGACGCAGCAGGCAGGCCTGGTGAATGGCCTCCAGGGCGCGCTTGCCTTCCCCGCGCTCTGCCTCCAGCGCGAAATCTATCATCATGATCGCGTTTTTCTTGACTATGCCGATGAGCAGGATAATGCCAATAATGCCCACCACGCCCAGATCCATTTTGGCCAGCAGCAAGGCGAGCAGGGCGCCAATGCCTGCCGAGGGCAGCGTTGAAAGAATGGTGAGCGGATGCACATAGCTTTCGTAAAGCACGCCCAGCACAATGTACATTGTTACTATGGCCGCCAGAATCAGCCAGACCTGATTTTCAGCCGAGGATGTATAGGCGCGCGCCGCGCCCTGGAATTGCGCGCGCAGGGCAGCCGGCAGCCCGGCTTCCCTTTCTGCTGTTTCCACAGCGTCTACAGCCGTGCCCAGGGAAGAGCCTGCCGCCACATTGAAAGAGATTGTCGCAACTGGAAACTGGCCCTGTCTGGCTATTGACAGGCGCGCCGGCTTTTCCTCCACAGTCGCCAGGCTGGAAAGCGGCACAGCAGTTTTGCCCACAAAGATGTTTTCAAGATCGCCAGGATTCTCGCGAAAGCGCGGCGCAGTCTCCAGCACCACCTTGTACTGGTTTGTTTGCGTAAAAATTGTCGAAACCAGGCGCTGCCCCAGGGCGTCATAAAGGGCGTTGTCAATATCGGTCATGCTTATGCCAAGCCGGCTCGCGGCGTCGCGATTGACATTCAGCCATGCCATCCGGCCTGGCGCCTGAAAATCGCTGGTAACATGGTCGAGGCTTTTTTGCTCGCGCAGCCTGGCCATGATTTTTGGCAGCCATTCGCCAAGCTGCTCCTGATTGAGCGCTTCAACTGAAAACTGGTATTGCGTGCGCGAGACCCGATCCTCAATAGTCAGGTCCTGCACAGGCTGCACCCAGGCCTCCAGGCCAGGCGCCGAGTCAATGGCCCGCATTAGCCCTGCGGCTATCGCAGGCGCCCGCTGGCTTCTTTCTGCAAGCGGAGTCAGCGCGGCGGTGAATCTGGATGTGGCAATCGTCTGATTGATGCCATCCACGCCTACAAAAAAGACAGCGTCCGCAATTGCCGGATCCTGAAGCAGAATGTCCGCCAGCTGTTTCTGGCGCCTGGCCATGCCCTCAAACGACGTATCCTGGGGCGCTTCCGCGATTCCCTGCAGTATGCCGGTATCCTGCACCGGGAAAAAGCCTTTGGGCACTATCACATAGAGGGCAACCGTGAGCAGCATGACGGCAATCGCCACGCCGAGCACAAGCCCCTGATGGGCAAAGCCCCAGCGCAGGCCGGCATCATACCAGACGTGCAGGCGCCCGGAAGCCGGTTCCTCTTTTTTGGCACCGGGGCGGAGCATGACTGCGCAGAGCATTGGGGTAAGGGTGAGGGAAATGACTGCGGAAATGAGAATGGTCACAGCCAGGGTAATTGCGAATTCCCGAAACAGGCGTCCGACCACATCCCCCATAAACAGGAGGGGGATGAGAACCGCCACCAGCGAGACTGTCAGCGAGATGATGGTAAAGCCAATCTGGCCGGCGCCAGTGAGCGCGGCATTCAGCGGCGATTCGCCAGCTTCCAGATAGCGGCTTATATTTTCGATTACGACGATGGCATCATCCACAACAAAGCCTGTGGCAATGACCAGGGCCATGAGAGTGAGGTTGTTGAGCGAATAGCCGGCCAGATACATGACTCCAAGCGCGCCAACCAGGGAAAGCGGCACTGCCAGGGCAGGGATAAGCGTTGCGCGGCCATTGCGCAAAAACAGCCAGATTACGAATACAACCAGGCAAATTGAGAGACAGAGCTCGATTTCGACATCATGCACGGTTGCCCGGATGGTGACAGTGCGATCCGTGACAATGCGCACATCCATGTTGCCTGGCAGGGTCTCGCGCAATTGCGGCAGCAATTTGCTGATGCTGTCAGCTACGCGAATCACATTCGCGCCTGGCTGACGCTGCACAGAGAGCACTATCGCAGGGCTGAAATAGGGCTCGCCTGTCGCCGTTCGACCGGCAATCCAGGCAGCAAGGCGGGCGTTCTCCGCGCCTTCGGCCACTTCTGCGACATCCTTTAGGCGCAAGGGCGCCCCATCCTTGTAGCCAATTATGGTCTGGCCGTATTCCTGCGCATCAGCGAGCTGATCATTGGCGTCAATTGAGCTGGCGCGCAGGGGCCCGTCAAAGCTGCCCTTTGCGCCATTGACATTGGCAGAGGCAATGGCGGAGCGCACATCCGCAAGCGTCAGCCCCTGATTGGCAAGAGCGCGCGGGTTGACCTGAATGCGAATGGCGGGGCGCTGGCCGCCAGACAGGGTGACAAGCCCCACTCCCGCGACCTGGGAAATTTTTTGCGCCAGTCTGGTATCAACCAGATCCTCAAGCCTGGTCAGGGGAATGGCATCGCTTGTGGCCGCAAGTGTGATAATGGGCGGATCTGCAGGATTGACCTTGTTGTAAACAGGGGGGTTGGGCAAGTCGCGCGGCAGGAGATTCGCGGCCGCATTGATCGCAGCCTGCACTTCCTGCTCCGCCACATCCAGGGGCACGGACAAATCAAACTGGAGGGTAATCACGGACGCGCCTGCCGAAGACAGCGAAGTCATCTGGCTCAGGCCCGGCATAATGCCGAACTGTCGTTCCAGAGGCGCTGTGACAACAGCGGACATTACATCCGCCGAAGCCCCCGGGTAAAGCGTTTGCGCCTGGATGGTGGGATAATCGATTTCGGGCAGGGCGGAAACAGGCAGATAGCGGGCTGCCAGAAGGCCGGAAAGCAGCAGCGCGGCCATGAGCAGGGAAGTAGCTATTGGCCGCAGAATAAAAATGCGCGAAATATTCATCAGGGGTCGGACGGGCCGGAAAGCCTTGGCGTATCCATTTCCGCGGCGATCCTTACCGGCATGTCATTGCGCAGCCGGTCTATGCCATCAACGACAACTTTTGCGCCAGCGTCAAGCCCGGACTCGATGACCTGCGCCCCGGCATCGATTATGCCTGGCGTGATGGGCTGGTAGTGGGCGATCTCCTGGCCATCCCTGGCTTCAACCGTATAGCAATAGGATCCCTTCGCGCCCAGTTGCACAGCCGCCGCAGGAATGGTGACAGCATCCGGAATGGTCTGCACAAGCAGTCTGGCATTGACGAACTGGTTTGGATAAAGATGATGGTCAGTGTTTGGAAAGCGCGCCTTGAGGCGCACAGTGCCTGTCGCGCTGTCAATCTGGTTGTCGAGCGAGATCAGCTCGCCTGTTGCAAGCAGCGTCTTGTCCTCGCGATCCCAGGCCTGGACCACAAGCGGCCCTGCTTCAGGATCAGTCTCACGGCGGCGCAATGCGGCTGCTATGAGGCCCACCTGGCTTTCTGGCAACGTGAACAGGACATCGCATGGGGAGGTTTCAGTAATGCGCACAATGCCTTCAGGCGCATTGGCAGTGATCTGGTTGCCCTCATCCACTGCCCGCAAACCGAGCCTGCCGGAAATGGGCGCATTGATGCGGCTATATTCGAGCTGGAGCGCTGCCGAATCGACGGCGGCCTGGTCTGCTTCCACAGTGCCTTCCCACTGGCGCACAAGCGAGCGCTGGTTTTCATACTGCTGCTCGGCGATATAATCGCTTTTGGCGAGCCTGGCGTAGCGGGTCAGATCACGTTTCGCTGTTTCCAGCTGCGCCCTGTCCCTGGCAAGGTTGCCGCGCGCCTTTTCCAGTTCGGCCTGGAAGGGCCGGGGATCGATTTCAGCCAGCAGCGCGCCGGCCTCCACCCTCTGGCCTTCCTGAAAATGCAGGCGCAAGAGCTGGCCGGAGACCCTGCTTTGCACCAGCACATCGCCAGAAGGCATGACTGTGCCCAGACCATTGAGATAATGGGGCACATTCTGGACAATGGCTGTCGCCACGCGCACGGGCGGCATGCCGCCTCCCATGTCAGGCCTGGCTGGCTCGGCCCTGAAATAAAAGCGCCATGCCAGAAAGGCGACAAGACAGATGCAAAAGGCTACAAGCCATTTGTAGCCTTTGCGCTGCTTTTTGGGAGCTGCCATGCGGAGCTGAAATTATTGGACCGGATCAAGCTTGCTGACGCGCAGTCTGACCCCATCCGCGCTTTCGGAAATTATTTTTCCGGCAAGCTGCACTTCGGTTTCGGGTTTGATAATCTGGTCCCCGAACTGCTTGGGTGTGATTGCGACCGTGATTTCGCCGGTGTCATCCTTGAAAATATAGATATTTTTCTTGCCGGCCATACTGGCGACAATATGGCCTTTCAAAACCACGCGGGAATCGGGCGCAAGTTTCAAGGCGTTCTCCACAGTTTCAGTCTGGGCGCCGCGGACTGGCCCCTCAAAACGTCCGGCCGGCTGCTCTCCGGCCTGCTGGGCGCTTTTGGCAGCCATCACCGGGGCGGAAAGCAAAAGAATGAGCGCGAATGACAATAAAAACCTCATAGAGCCTCCAGTTATAAGTCACCCCTGAAAAAAATAATTAGACAATTAAATTGCCATTACTGTCAACTTGGCGCGTTCAAGAGCAGCGATTCGCATTTTGTCAGGCAGGCTCCAGCCACATTTCACACCGGATTTTTTAACCGGAGGCGGCTGTTTCCCGGCAGCTCCCGGCTTGACCTTTCAGGACTTGCCTGCATCCAGAAGCATCGGCTTGCCCTTCCAGTTCAGCAGCCAGACAATGCGGCTCTTGCCGGTTGCTTTACAAATTGGCAGTGGCAAGTTAAAGCTCAACTACAGGCTTTTATCTTGATCGCAGTATGGCGCCTGAGAGGTAGCGTATGGACTGGACCGAAGGTTACAGGACGGAAGTAGCCTATACTCATGGTTATTACAAGGAAATGAATCCGGCTTTCATGCGGTTTGCGCTAATTCTCGCCGGCTTTCAGCCGGTGGCAGTGTCAGAAGCATGCGAGCTCGGCTATGGCCAGGGCGTATCCATAAATATTCATGCTGCTACTGAAAACGTCGCCTGGACCGGCACCGATTTCAATCCCGAACAGGCGGCATTCGCGCAGGAGCTTGCCAGGGTCTCCGGCGCGAGAATACACTGCCATGCCGAGCCGTTCCACGATTTTTGCGAGCGCAGGGATCTGCCTGAATTTGACTTCATTGCCCTGCACGGCATCTGGAGCTGGATTTCGCCGGAAAACCGCGCGGCTATTGTCAGACTGGTAGATTCTAGGCTGCGCATCGGCGGCTGCCTCTACATTTCCTATAATGCCAATCCCGGCTGGGCGGCTTTTCGGCCTGC
>JAAUYW010000140.1 GCA_014804915.1 Desulfovibrio sp.
ACCTGCGCCAATCATCGCGCCTTCTCCAATCACCACTCCAGGCAATATCGTCGCATTTGCTCCTATCGAGGCTTTCCCGCATATCCGTACTCCTTCCAGCTTCCAGTCCCTGTTGCGCGATTTTGGATAGCGGTCATTGCAAAATGTCGCGTTCGGGCCTATGAAGACGTCATCCCCGATGCGCATGCCGTCCCAGATCTGGACGCCGCACTTGATCGTGACACGATCGCCTATGATCACGTCGTTCTCGATGAAACAGTGGCTCGCGATGTTGCAGTCGCGCCCGATTCTCGCATGCGGCAGGACCACACAAAACTGCCAGATTGACGTGCCCTCGCCTATATGCCTGCTCTGCACATCCGACAGATTATTAATCAGCGCCATTTCTCACGATCCTTAAGAATTCGTCATAGCTCTTGATGTAATCCGTGGCATCGTAATGTTCGGATGCCAGGACCATGACTATGCAATCGCGCGAGAATTCTGTGAATTCACGCCAGACGAAATTCTCGATCCGCAGGCCCTGGGCAGGCGTGCAAAGATGGAACGTCTCGCGCTTAACGCCGTCATCGAGCGTGAAATCGCACTGGCCAGCAAGGCAGACGATCATTTGCTTGAGATTATGGTGAGCATGGCGGCCGCGGATGGCGTTCTTCTCGGTGCCCCAGATGTAGTAGATGCGGCGGATGTCAAAATCGATGTCGCTGCCCTGTTCGAGAGCCACCAGGTTGCCGGCGTGGTCGCCGTGAACCTTGAAATTAATGAGCTGATACATTTCCCGTCTCCAGCGCGAAGCCCTGGTCAACAATCTTCAGGTTCCTGTTGAAAGGCTGAAGTTTCCATCTTTCGTGAAATTCCATGGGAGCATCAGGCAGGGAGATGGAGCTTGAAGCAACGAATTTGGCGAAAGGCCACCACACGGTTCTCTTGCCCCTTTCCTCAAGGCGCAGGCAGTAATCCTGGAAATCCCATGCGCCATCGCAAGGGTGGCAGTCAAAATCGATTTTGCGCGTCAGCAGGCAAAGGCCGTCAAGGGCTTTCACTGTCCTTGGCAAACTGAGCCAGCCAATGTATGGCTCCCTGATGGCGCCCTGGAAAATGGGCTTCAGACGCCCGGAAGAATCGGCGAGATAGCCGGCATGGATTTGCCTGCCGTCTGAACCGACCACGCTTCCACCCACCGCGCCTATGTTCGTGCGCCACAGGCACGATACGAGTTCCTCAAGCCAGCCCTGCGACACGGGCAATAGCGCCCTGTCCAGGAATGCCAGGATTTCGCCTTTGGCTTCAGCCGGTGAATTCACTATTTCAAAGGGATATCTTGTCCTGATTTTCAGAAATTCCTGATAGCCCGCAAAAGGCGCTTTAGGCATGATCAGGCTGACCAGCGGCCTGTCGTCAGGCAGCGGATAGCGAACCCTCGTCCACAGATCATCTGTCATGCGCGTCACAACGCTTCCCGGCTCAACACGGTCGAGGTGTGACTGCGCTGCCCTGACCGCGCTGTCCAGCGCATAGTCTTTCGTGTCGAGACTCCTTGCCGTGCTGCTGTCGTGCTCTCGCCAGCCGTAGAGAATCTCGGGAACATGCACGAAAGCGGTTTCAGGGAGTGCTTCCGAGTATCTCAAGATGAGCTCGTGATCCTGAGCCCCTGAAAATCCCTGTTTCAAACCACCGATTTCGCGCAGTCGCTCCGTGTCCATGACGGTGAGATGGCAGACGAAGTTTTGATGCAGCAGAAGCTCAGGATCCCAGCCGTTCTTCAGGTGGGGACGGTTATGGTGATCGTATTCGGTAATCTTGTCCTCATCGGAATAGAAAAGCAGCCCTTCGGGGTTTTCCCGGATCGCAGCTGCAATGGCTGACAGGGCTTCAGGGGCGAGGAAGTCGTCGTCATCCATGAAAACAGTCCATGGCAGCGAAGCAAGCTTGAGCGCGGAATTCGTGGCAGCCGCTATGTGGCCATTCTTATTGCGGAAGAAGGGCTTTATACGTGGATCCTTTTTCGCGTATTCCCTGATTATTTTCCCGGTTTCCTTGTCTGTGGAAGCATCATCCGCAATGCACAGTTCCCAGTGCGGCCAGGTCTGCGCAAGCACAGAATCAAGCGCCTTTCTGAAGAACCCGGGCTCAGGATTGTATACTGGCATCAACAGTGAAAAGCCGATTTCCGGATCCGGATCGGGCAAAGGGCACGGTGCCTTCATGCGTTTCAGCCAGAGATTGTAGAGACCGGCATCAGCCGGACTTAACGGGTAGCCTATGCGCCCGGCAAGCTTCACGCATTCCGTTGCAAAGGCAGGAAAGAATCTGTCCCTGAAGTTTTCGTAATTCCCAAGCCAGGAATCATAGGCCTTTTTCAGATCATCCAGGCCCAGGTCAGCGCACCAGTCCCTGTTGTCTTTTACCTTGCAAAGAATGGATTCAGGGGAATCGATCGAATTCTTCAGGGCCGACAAATACTTTCCCAGGGCTGCCGGATCATTCCTGCGCATGGCAAGCATGCACCCTGAGAGATCGTTTTCAGGCGTGGGGAAAATTTGCTGAAACACTTCAAAAAGCGTCTGGCGTTTTTCAAGATCGCGGGTTTGCGCGAGCAAGCCCTGCCAGCCCTTTTCCCATAGGGGATAGCGCCTGATTGAATTGAGCAAAATTTCCGGCCGCATCCTTTCAAGACGCGAATCCAAATCCCCGGCGAGACTTGCCGGATAAACGGCCCGTGGTATCCCGAAATTCGTTATCTGGGGAACAAGGCCGTCTTCCCTTATCTTCAGGTGCCAGTCAGGCACGAAATTCTGCAGATTGCCATTTTCCAATTTCTGCGAATTGCGGCTATCATGCGCATTCCTGCCTTCGCTGCGGCTCTCGCAATGAAGCACCAGGCTTTCCGGATTGACCGTAAAACGATAGCCTTTCTTCCATAGCCTGGCGCAAAGATCCACATCCTCGAAGCCATTGATAAAACCTTCATCAAAGCCGCCGATGCCCGTAAACAGCGATTTGGGGATGACCATGCAGGCAGCGGTGATGGCCTGGAAAAAGCGCCTTTTGCGCGCGAGAGGCGATGACAGGGGTACGCCCTTGTAAAGATGCGATACGCGGAGCCAGGGATTGAAGACGACGCCGAGATGCTGGACAGTTAGGCCAACTTGGCTCATTTCAGGATAGGCCAGAACCGGGCCTGTGGCTGCGATGCCTGGATAAGCCGTGAAATCCGCAAGTAGAGGCTCCAGCCAGCCAGCCTGAACTTCCGTGTCATTGTTCAGGAAGACTATGTATTCTGCGCAAGAGGCCTGGGCCCCCTGATTGGAAGCGCCTGCAAAATTCCTGTTTATCTCATTCCGGATATAGCGAAAGAAATCGCCGAACAGCTTGCGTCCCAGCTGCGGACAGGCATGCGGAGTCACATCGGAACAAGCGTTGTCGACGGCAATCACTTCGATACTGCCTGGATCGGTGTTTCTCGCCAGGCTCCCCAGACATGCCTCTGTAAGTTCCCAGTTGTTGTACAGGGGGATTACTATGCTGGCCTTACGCATTGCCTTCCTCTCGGGCGAGCAGCTTCTCGAGATGGATCCTGGCCTTCTCGATCATGGCCATGGCTTCCTCTTCTCCATATTTTTGCTTCATTTCCCTGATTAAATGCCTTATTGGGTCTTTGGGAACGTTCAAGTCTGGACGGATCCACATCATTTCTTCGTCCGGATCGCAATCATGTTTCAAGCTTGAGTCATCACACATGAAATACCCGCGAATTGCTGCTTGCGTGCATTGCACCAACTTTCAACTATCAGATGCACTGATAGTTTTATGCGTAGCCGGCAAGATGGCTTTTTGGCGAAAAAATGGCGTGGATATTGAGAAATATGGAGCTTTCCGAAGGCCGGAATCTGCTGAACTTGATATTTTATATTGACAAAAACAGGCTAAATGTTATTATGACTCTTGAAGAAACTATCAGTGCATCTTTGAATTTTTCGGAAGATTTCAGGCAAGGATGGTGCTGACGGATTCTGTGGCTTTTACGAGGGATGAAATGTCCAGGTGGGCGTAGCGCATGGTGGTTCTGGGGTCGGCGTGCCCAAGCAGCTTCTGGATCTCGTAGAGCGAGCAGCCTGAGTTTACCAGCCAGCTGGCGAAGCTGTGGCGCAGGTCATGCACGCGCACGTCCTGAAGGCCAACTTCGGTTCTAATGCTGTTCCAGAAAACGTAGATATCCCTGAGCGGCTTGCGGGGGTCCCTTCCGGGAAAAAGCCATGGGGAATCGGGAAGCCTGGGCAGGTTCCGCAGAAGGTCAAGGGCGCGGCCTGACAGGATCAGGTTTCTGGCCTTTCCAGATTTTGAGAGCGGCACGACCAGGATTCTCTCCTCTAATTTCACGTTCTCCCAGCGGGCTTTCAGGATCTCGTTCTTGCGGGCGCCTGTAAATAGGATGAGTTCTATGACCCGGGCTTGCGGAGCATCCGACGCTGCAAGCCGGTCCAGAAGCACCTTGCCTTCATCGGGGGAAAGGTAGCGTTCCCTTGCAGGGCCGTCCCTGAGCTGCCTGACGCCCCTGCAGGGCGATTTCACGATGACATCGCGGTTTTCGGCCAGGGACATGACCGTCTTGAGCGTGGAAAGAAAACGGTTGCATGAGCCGGTTGAAAAGCCCGATTCAATAAGATGCGTCTGCCAGTCCTCGACATCGGCGGATGTTATTTCCGCGATCGGCTTGTGGCCCAGGACGGGAGAAATCCGCTTGCGCAGGATGAATTCATCTGTTTTCCAGCTCCTTTTGCGCAAGCGCATATAAGGCACGTAGGTCTCCGACACAAACCTGTCGAGAGTAAGGGCACATCGTTTTGGCATGCAATCCTCCCAAACAAAAGGCAGGCCGAAGCCTGCCCTAATGCTCAACGCTTGTATCGCGTTCAGGTTCTACTGGTTTTCGACTTCTGCCGTGGCCATCGCCATTTCGCAGTCATTAGAGCAATTTGACTTTTATTTTGTCTAGAAGTTGTTTATGCTCCCGGGATGAAATTTGCATCCCCTGAAATACGCGAGAAGGCGGTACGCGCCTACATTGACGGTAAGGCGTCAGCCAAGCAGTTGGCTGAAATTTTTGGCTACACCAGG
>JAAUYW010000141.1 GCA_014804915.1 Desulfovibrio sp.
AAGCGAGCCAGCTGGGACAACGACTATCTGCTAGCCGTCCTACAGCTGCAGATCTCGGAATGACGTTCACGCGATTGCCCTGGCAAATTGAAAGAAAATTGTTGACAAATCTCCTGATTGGACTAAATTGCTCTTTGCCGAGCGGGAATGACTCAGTTGGTAGAGTGCAACCTTGCCAAGGTTGAAGTCGCGGGTTCAAGTCCCGTTTCCCGCTCCAGGCAAAACAACCGGATACGAATCTGGCGACATGGCCAAGCGGTAAGGCAGGGGCCTGCAAAGCCCTTATCTCCAGTTCGATTCTGGATGTCGCCTCCAAAATGCGGGAATGACTCAGTTGGTAGAGTGCAACCTTGCCAAGGTTGAAGTCGCGGGTTCAAGTCCCGTTTCCCGCTCCATAAATTTCGGGCACGCTTTGCGGGAGTAGTTCAACGGTAGAGCGCCAGCTTCCCAAGCTGGACGTTGCGGGTTCAAGTCCCGTCTTCCGCTCCAGGAATTTAAAGGGGTTATGTCTTTTGCGGCATAGCCCCTTGAATTTTTTTAAAGGAAAATTAAAATCCAGGTGGCTACAGTTGCATCAAATCGAAGTAAAGGGGAACGTATCTGGAGGTCTTCGGTCTCAATATGAGTTGTTGAAAACCATTTTTCTCATAGAAAGGAATCACATTCACTTTGTTAGCTTTGTCTCTTCTCGCGTCACAGTAATGAACCTGCATCCTGTACGGTTGTCAGAAACAAGAAAACATAATGCCTTTCAGCATCATCTCTGATGAAATCATCCAGATCCCTGTCGGTATCGTCTTTCCTTAAACAACTAAACCCCGCAAAGACCGAAAAATCTTCAACGGGGCTTAGCACGTAATCGCCAAGTTTAAGAGCGTTTCGTTCCATTATTCTGCGCCCACCTTTCCATTGCCCTGTCCAGTTTCTTCAGGTCGATTACAGGTACAGACAGGGGCCGCGGCCGGTTCAGGTTTTTTACGAACCTCCTGGCATCACTGCCGCGCAATACGGGCGTAGGCAGGATGGATCTTGCCATGGGCAATCCTCCCGGTTCTTGATTACGCAAATGTATCATTCAACATAAGCGCAATATAGATATTATGCAGATGAATGTCAATCGCGTGCTTCAATTCCCAGGGATGGCGCAGAATGCCAAAAGCATGCCCGAATCTGCGCATATCGCCTTGATTGTAACTGATACCTGTAGCCACATTATGTAACCAGTATGCGTAATGGCGGCAAAACTTGCAATATTTTCGTCAATAAATTATTGTTGAAAACATGGATGAATTCAACGCTGAAAACGCGCGCAGATTTCTTGAGAGGCCGCGCGAGATCGAGCCGGAGAAACCGCCGGCGCGGCAATCAATGCTAAAGTGGAACCGGACAGGAACCTGGCACAGGCTGGATTAATAAGGGAAGGCGCAAGCGCGCACTGCTCGCGCACCATGATGCTGGACGAACTTGCCGCGCTTCTGGATGCGGAGACGGATGATCTGGCCGGTCATGGCGCATACCGGTCCCGCGTGGAGCAGGATAATTGCCTGGCAAAGCGCACGGCGAGCACCCGCAAGATTACATTCGCCCATCTTTCGCGCCTTTATGGCTTGAATCCTGATATTCCGGTTTTTCGGGCGCTGCGGCATCTGTGGAGAAAAGATCCCCTATCCCTGCCGCTCCTGGCTATCCTTTGCGCTTATGGCCGCGATCCCCTCCTGCATTACGTCGCGCCGTTTATCCTGAAGCGTAAGCCTGGCGATGAAATTTCGAATCAGGCCATAGCTGCCTTTCTGGAAAAAAAGCATGGCGCCCGCTTTAGTCAGGCTACCATAAATTCGGCCAGCAGAAACATACGATCATCTTTTACGCAAAGCGGCCACTTACAGGGGCATTCCCGCAAAATTCGTTCGCGTGTCAACGCCACTCCGGCAAGCGTGACCTATGCCCTTTATCTGGGTCATCTTGAAGGATTATGCGGCAAGCCGCTCTTTCAGACGGGCTATATGGCTTTTCTCGATTGCAATTTGGAGAAAGCGTTTGCAATGGCGCAAACTGCCGCCCAAAAAGGCTGGCTTGTAGTCAAACGCATAGATGACATTATTGAAATCACATTTCCAGAATGGCGGTGAGCCTTGAACAGAATCAAAAAGCTCGCGCAGGCCTATGCGCGCCACATTGCCCTGCCATGGCGGGAGGATGCCGCTCCGGCCCAGCGAATTATTTTTTGCATTTACAATGCGGCCGAAGAAAGAATCCTGCGCGCGAACATTGCCGAATTTGAAATCGCCACAACCAGCGCCGGTCATTCCTGGCTTTTGTTTGACCTTGGCGGCACATTCGCAAAGTGGCTTTCAGCGCAAAAATACGCCGAAAAATATTTCCAGAATCCAGCCAGGCTCAATGCGCTGGCTTTGGATCGTTATCTTGACTGGATTGTGGAAAATTACGAGGCAGCCATCCCGAAAAGCTTCGCCCAGGCCGGCATGGTGGTCGCTCTTACGGGAATTGCCGAATTATTTGGATTTCTCAAAGTCAAAAACCTGCTGGACAAGCTGGAGCCCAGGATTTCCGGCCGTCTGGCGGTTTTTTTCCCCGGCAGCCATGACGGAAACAATTACAGGCTGCTGGATGCCTATGACGGCTGGAACTATCTCGCCGTTCCGCTGACTGCTGATATGTAATAGAGGATATAATGCTCAATTCCGATATTTACCTCAAGGATCCCAAGACCACGGAACTGGTCAACAAGGGGGTCGCCAATGTCAATGACGACCGGAGTCAGGACGCGATTAAGGCCTTGCGCTATGAGCTGGAAACCTTTGACTGCGAAGGGCGCTATGCGGACGGTCTTGAGCGGATTATCGGCAATTTTCTGCAAAATATCGGCAAATCGGACCAGCCTGGCGTTTGGGTAAGCGGCTTCTACGGCTCGGGCAAATCCCATTTTGTGAAAATGCTGCGCGCCTTGTGGACAAACATGGAATTTGCCGACAATGCCACAGCGCGGGGCATTGCCAATTTGCCGCGGACAATAAGGGATCTTTTAAGGGAATTGAGTATCGCGGGCAAAAAATTCGGGGGCCTGCACGCCGCCTCCGGCACCCTGGGAGCAAGCAAAAGCGGCAGCGTTCGTCTGGCCATCCTCGCTATCGTCTTCAAGTCAGCCGGGTTGCCGGAAAACTGGCTGCAGGCCCAGTTTGTGCTGTGGCTCAAAAAAGAGAAGATCCATGACCAGGTTCGCAGTCATGTGGAGAAAACCGGCTCGGACTGGCAGGAAGAGCTGATTAATTTCGCCATCTCCGAGCCAATTCTTGAAAAGCTGGTCGAATTGCGTCCCGGCATTTTTCGGGATACCGCCGCTTGCAGCGAGAAACTGGAAAACCAGTTCAGGGAAGTCGACGATGTTTCCAGCGCGGAAATGGTGCAAACCATTGAGCGAACCCTGTCCGGAAATGGCGAATTTCCGCTCACCCTGATTGTGCTTGATGAAGTGCAGCAATTCATAGGCACAGACAATCAGCGCGCCATGGATATCCAGGAAGCGGTGGAAACCTGTTCCAAAAGTTTTGACGGCAAATTGCTGTTCGTGGGCACTGGCCAGACAGGCATTAGCGGCACGAAGGACTTGAAAAAAATTGAAGGCCGTTTCACCCTGCGCGTGGAGCTTTCCGACGCCGATGTGGATTATGTCATTCGCCAGGTGATTCTGGCCAAGAAGCCTGGCTCCAGCTCCGCCCTGCAAGATGTTTTTCAGCGAAACAGGGGGGAAATTTCCAGACATCTGGCCGGCAGCGCGCTGCAGCATACGCGGGAGGACGAGGCCGTTTTCGCCCAGGATTATCCTCTCCTGCCCACGCGGCGCAGGCTTTGGGAAAATCTCCTGCGCGCTGTGGATCTCAGCGGCACGGATAGCCAGCTGCGCAACCAGCTCTCCATGACCCACAATGTCATCAAGACCAATCTGAACAAGCCATTGGGCAATGTCATTGGCGCGGATTACATCTATTTCGATTCCGCGGACAAATTGCTGCAAACCGGAATTCTGCCACGCAATGTTCACAGCCAGACAATGCAATGGGCGCATGACGCGGATCCTGACAACAGACTGCGCGCCCGAGCCTGCGGCCTTGTGTTTTTGCTCAATAAACTCAAAGCCAATGAAGATTTGAAACTAAAGGCAGACGCGGACACGCTGGCGGATCTGCTGGTTGAGGATCTTGACGCAGGCTCGGCCGGCTTGCGGGCGAAACTGCCGCCATTGCTGGATAATTGCGATCTCCTTATGACGGTTGATAATGGCTCCGGCCTAAGGGAATACCGCATTCAAACTCCGGAAAGCGGCGCCTGGCGCGATGACTTCAGGGCCAGAATGGCTACTCTGGCCAGTAACGCCCGGATTGTGCCGGACACAAGGGAAAAGCGGCTGCTGGAATATTTCCAGAAAGCGGCCGGTAAACTGAGCCTGGAGCAGGGAAATTCAAAAGTCCCGCGCAGCGCGTCCATCGCGCATAATTCTCCCCTGCCCGGGGATTCTGATAAAAAGGTTTACGTGTACGCAGTGGATGGCTGGAACGGCAGCGAAAATTCCCTGAAAAGCGAAGCTGCCCAGGCTGGCTCGCAATCACCCGTGATATTTGTCTATCTTCCCAAAAGCCATGAAAATCAGCTGCACGACAATATCATTAAAATGACCGCCGCGGAACAGACGCTGAATAGCAGGGGCAACCCCGATACGCCGGAAGGCAGGGAGGCCAGGGCCTATATCGAACATATAAAAAACGAGGCCGAAACCGCAATCAGTCAGGCGCTGGAGCGGATAATCGCAGGCGCGATTGTGATTCAGGGCGGCGGCCAGATAATATCGGGCGACAATCTGGCCGAAACGCTCAGGAATGCCTTCAATAACTCCCTTGTCCGTCTCTATCCGGATTTCGCGATTGCCGACAATGCCGCCTGGGGCAAGGTCTATGAGAAAGCAAGCAAGGGCGCCCCAGACGCCCTCAAGGCCATAGGCGACAATGGCGATGCGGCGAATAATCCCGTCTGCAAGGCTGTTCTGGATTTTATTGGCAACGGCAAGAGCGGCTCGGAAATTCGCGGGCATTTTGAAAGCGCCCCTTTCGGCTGGTCCAGGGACGCGGTAGAGGGCGCGACGCAGGTTTTGCTGGTAGCAGGTCTTGTAAAAGCGAGCGATGAAAGGGGAAACGCCGTTACTCCCGGCGCGCTGGACCGCAAGCAAATGGGCAAAACCATGTTCAGGATCCAGGCGGTCACCATTAATGCCGCGCAGCGGCTGGCCATTCGCAAGCTATTCAGCAAGGCAGGCATTGACTGCAAGCCAGGGGAGGAATCCCCTTGTTCCGGCCAGTTTCTGGACAAAATGCTTGCCCTGGCTTCGGCTGCCGGCGGCGACGCGCCAAAACCGGCCAGGCCGGACGTCGCCGCCCTGGAAGAGATGCGCCGTGAATCCGGCAATGAACAGTTGAAAGCCATTTATGACGCGAGACAAGCGCTGGCAGGCAATTTTGACGCATGGAGCGCCCAGGCCGCGAAAATTGCCTCGCGCTCGCCAGAATGGCTACAGCTGGAAGAACTTGCGAAATTTGCCAGGGCCTTGCCCTGCGCGGAAGCCTCGCTAAAAAAAATGGAAGATATCCGGGCGCAAAGGCAGCTTCTGAATGACCCCGATCCCGTTGCTCCCCTGCTGGCGGAATTGGCTGGGCTTTTGCGGGATGAGCTTAACAAATTGCAAAAGGCCTATCAGGATGGCCATGCGGCGGGCATGGAGCGGCTGCGCCAGGATACCAGCTGGAACAAATTGCAGCCAGAGCAGAAAAACAGCCTGCTGGCGGCAAACAGGCTGGATGGCGAAAGCCGGCCGCAAATTGCAGTCGCCACAACCGATGAAATTCTGGCTACATTGCGGGCCAGTTCCCCGCAAGCCCTGGAGAGCGAAATTGCCGCGCTGCCAAAGAGATTCTCCGACGCGGCCGAAGGCGCTGCGGAAATTTTCGCGCCGGATACCCAATATGTCTCCCTGCCGCGCAGAACTCTTGCCACCGAGGCCGACATCGCAGCCTGGCTGGCCGAGGCGGAAACGCTGCTCAAAAACGCCCTGCAAAAAGGGCCTGTTGTCGCGAAGTAGGAGGCAGCTCATGTCAGGCTCCATTTCCCCGCTAGATAAACCCCTGCGCGGCCAGCTGGAAAGGACTGTCGCCAGGGCCCGGCAAATTGCGGAGCAAGGCGCCCGCGCCGCGCTTGGGCAGCTGGCTGTAAACCAGAAGCAAAGGCCAGCCTGGCTTTCCGACAATGATAACGCCCTGCGCCTCGCTCTGCGCGCCCATGGCCGCCAGCTCGGCGACGCCCTCAATGGCGGCAGCGTCCAGGCAATGGCCAGGCTTGTGGAGGAAACCGCCTACGAGCATTGGCATCGAATGCTCTTTGGCCGTTTTCTGGCGGAAAATGGCCTGCTTATGTATGCGGATCCGGACGATCCCGATAATCCGGTGCCCGTAAGCCTTGAAGAATGCATGGAGCTTGCGGCTGACCCGGGCGTGGCCTCAGCCTGGAATGTGAAAAATGGCTGGCAGCTTGCCGCAAGAATGGCGGCGATGCAATTGCCGCAGATTTTCAATGTCGATTCGCCTGTCTTTCAGCTGGGCTTCGCGCCTGAACACCAGCAAAAACTGGAGAAACTGCTTGCCGGTTTGCCGCCGGCAGTCTTCACTGCCGCCGACAGCCTGGGCTGGGTTTACCAGTTCTGGCAAAGCGAAGCCAAGGACATGGTCAACAAGGCGGAAGTCAAGATCGGCTCCCGGCAGCTGCCGGCCGTGACGCAGCTTTTCACCGAAGCCTATATGGTGGATTTCTTGCTGGACAATACCCTGGGCGCATGGCTGGCCGCCAGAAAGCTTGCTGACGCGGATTGGCAAAACGCCCAGAGCGAGGACGAATTGCGCCAGAAGGCGTCCATCCCCGGCGCGCCGCTAAATTGCCTGCGCTTTGTAAAAACCGCTTCCGGCTGGCGCGCTGCCGCCGGAAACTTCCCCGACTGGCCAGACAGTCTGGCGGATTTCCGCCTGCTCGATCCCTGCTGCGGCTCCGGCCATTTTCCTGTTTCCGCCCTGCGCATGCTGGCCGCCATGCGCATGGCTTGCGAAGGGCTTGCGCCCAGGGAGGCCGTGGCCAGGGTTCTGGAACAAAACCTTTTTGGTCTGGAGCTGGACCCCCGCTGCGTGAAACTCGCCGCCTTCGCCCTGGCCTTTGCCGCCTGGACCTGGACGCCTCCAGGTTGCGAAGGCCCCCTCGGCTTTTTCCAATTGCCCAAACTCAATATCGCCTGTTCCGGAACTCCCGTGACAGCGGACAGGGAAAAATGGCTCGCAATCGCGCCGCCCAATAGCCGCCTGCGCAACGCCCTGGCCCTCTTGCACGAGGAATTTAAAAACGCCCAGACCCTGGGAAGCCTCATTGAGCCGGAAAGCAGCGAAGTCCGGCCTGATCCGCAGGAACTGCGGGAGGCCCTGGCCAAAGCCCTGGCTTCGGAAAGCTCCGATGCCGACGATTTGCGCGAAACAGCCGTGGCCGCCGCCGGCATTGCCCTGGCAACGGAAATTCTCGCCCGGAAATACAGCCTCATTGCCACAAATGTGCCCTATCTGGCGCGGGGCAAACAGGCGGAGGAGCTGAAAGATTTTTGCGAGCGCAAATATCCCCGCTCCAGACAGGACATAGCCACCGTGTTTCTGGAACGTTGCCTCAGGCTCTGCGCAAAAGGCGGAACCTGCGCCCTGGTCATGCCCCAGAACTGGCTCTTTCTCGGCGCCTACAAGAAATTGCGCGAAGAGCTGTTGAAGCAGGATTCCTGGAATATGCTGGCAAGACTCGGCCCTGGCGCTTTTGAAACCATCAGCGGCGAGGTAGTCAAGGCGATTCTGATAATCCTCTCCAACCTCCCGCCCACACAGGCCACTCCCCTTCTTGAAGAAAAAGCCCGTCCGCAGCTCATGGCAGGCCTGGATGTTTCCGGTCTGCCGAATGCCGAAGCAAAGGCGCGGGGGCTGATAGAAGCGGAAATAATGGAGGCGGAACAGGCAAGGCAGCTGGAGAATCCGGATTACAGGGTGGCGTTTGGGGAGGCAAATGCTTTAGCCTATTTAAAGGAATACGCATATAGCCATAAAGGCCTATCCACTGGTGATATTGGAAGATATGTTTTTAAATTTTGGGAAATAACTGATTATGCCATTTGGCATTTCTATATTCAAAATGCAAATTCTGTAAAACATTTTGATGGGCGTACTGATGTAATATGCTGGGGTGAAAATGGAAGAATCATCTACAATGCAAGCGGTGCATTTATTAAGGGCAGA
>JAAUYW010000142.1 GCA_014804915.1 Desulfovibrio sp.
GCTGCGGAAAGCCTGGGCAGCCGCAGCGCTGAAGGCTTTACGCGGGCATTCATGACTACGGACGCTTTTCCCAAATTTGTCAGCCGTACGCTGGAGATGCGGCAGGGCCAGATGCGCCTGACAGTGATGGCCAAGGGCGCCGGCATGATCTGCCCGAATATGGCGACAATGCTTTGCGTTGTCCTGACTGACGCGCGGCTGGATCGCGCAGACTGGCAAAGGATGTTTGATGATTGCGTTGATTTGACTTTCAATCGCGTGACAGTTGATGGCGATACCTCCACCAATGACACAATTCTTGGCCTTGCCAACGGCGCTTCTGGCATTGATATAAAATCCGGCGCCGACTGGGAAAAAATGCGCTCGGCGCTGCTCGAAAGCCTGGGCGCCGTAAGCCGGATGCTGGTCAGGGATGGCGAGGGCGCGAAGCGGGTAATACATATTAAAGTGGCAGGCGCGAAAAACGAGAGGGAGGCTGAAATAGTGGCCCGCGCTGTTGGCAATTCGCAGCTTGTGAAAACAGCCATCTATGGCGGAGACGCCAACTGGGGGAGAATCATCAATGCGGTCGGTTATAGCGGCGCGGAAGCAGATCCGGCTGAAGTTTCCCTTTCTCTTTGCGGAATTGAGCTGTTTCGGGAAGGACAGCCCCTGGACTGTGATCCTGAAGCTCAGCTTGATGAAAAAATGCAGGCGGACACTATTGAGATTGATCTGGGTCTTGGACACGGGCCGGGCAGATACGAACTCTGGGCCTCGGATCTTGGCCATGAATATGTGTCGCTGAACGCGGATTATCGCTCGTGAGGATTTGAGATTCTCAGTTCAGGCGACGCAGCCAGAAATCCAGCGCGCGATCGATCCAGCCTTCAGCCGCAGTGCCTGTGCCAAGGCCGAAGCCGTGCCCGACGCCCCTGGCGACCAGAATTTGCGCGTCAACGCCAATAGCCTGGAGCGCCTTGGTTCTTGCCGTCATGATTTGCGCTGGCGCTATTGAATCGCCTGAGCCGGCAATGGCAAAAGTAGGCGGCTCGCTTGCGCAGATCCAGTCGCGCCCCGTATAGGCGAGAACAAGCGCCCCAGGCTGCGGCAGATCTTCGCCGCCCAGATTTTTATTGCCGTATGAGCCAAGATTGGCGGCCATTCTGCCGCCTGCGGAGGCGCCCCAGACCGAGTAGCCCCTTGTGGATATTTCGAGCGCCTGCGCATTCCTGAATATCCAGCCGAGGGCCTGGGCAAGGTCCCTGCTGGCCGCCCTTTCTCCGGCCGGCCGGTATTGCAGCGCAAAGGCATGGATGCCCCTTGCGCCAAGATAATGCGCAAAAGGCAGACCTTCGTGCAAGGTTCCAACATAGCGAAAGCCGCCGCCAGAGCAAATGAGCGCGAAAGGGGCCCCGGGCTTGCCGCGAAAATGAAACAGTCCGGTGCGTTCTTTCAGGGAGATCGCCCTGTAAAAGGAATAAAAGACCTTTTTGCCGGCAATTTTCTCATCAATGAGATGATTGATTGCCTGAATCGCCTCCCCGGGGCGCACATGATTGTGCCAGGGCATAAGCCGGGCGATGTCTTTGAGTTGCAGGTTGCTCCTGGCAGCTTCGGGGGTTGGCAGCAGATGAATAGCCGCGCCGCCAAGCGCCGGATGGCCAAGCAAATCGGCTATGCCCAGATTAAGGTCCAGATGCTGCGACGCCTCTCCTCTCACTGCTGTCTGTCCTCATACCTGCTGCTGGTTATGCGATAGCTTCAGTAAAACTGTCTGGCGCAATTCCGGCATTGAAGCCATAGCATGGCATTTTATCTGCATCCCAAATCATTTCAACATCGGCAGCTTCATGTTTCAGTCTGGCGCTATTTGCGCAAGAGAGTATTATCTGCCCGGGGAGGAGCAATGTTTTACGGCTGGAAAATAAGCATCCTGGCAATGGGCGGCAATTTCATGCTCCAGGGCGCGACAATTTATTGCATGAATGCCTTTATGGAGCCGCTTTGCGAGCAAAATGGCTGGACGCGCATGGGGATAAATCTCAGCCTCGGGATTGCGGCGCTTCTGGGCCAGCTTACCATGCCGGCAGCCGCCGCGATAGCGGAGCGGCATTCCTTGCGTCTGCTTATGGCGGCCGGAGCTCTCGCCGGCGGACTCGCCACTTGTGGCATGGGGCTGACAGGCGACATCAGGCTTTTCACAGTTTTTCTGGTCATTGTCTGGGTTGCCAGCCAGTTTTGCGGGGGCGTGGTCGCAAATGCTCTGATGGCCAACTGGTTCAGCCATTTCAGGGGCGTAGCCTTTGGCCTGGCAAACGCGGGCGTATCACTCTCGGGGCTTATATTGCCAGCCTGCTGCTATCTGCTAATCGAGAATTATGGCCTGACAACGGCATTTCTGGTAACCGGCTTTTTCACATGCCTGCTTTGCCCTCTTTCATGGCTGATTGTGCGTCGTTCCCCGCAGATTTTAAACCTGCATCCGGATGGCCGCAAGCATGAGCCCAGGCGCCCCAAAAAACGGGAAAATGGGCAGAGAACTTCGGGCTTGTTCAAGGAGCCGGCCCTCTGGCAGATCGGGCTTGCTTTCGGGTTTGCGCTTATGTGCGCTTCAGGCATTATCAGCCAGCTAAAGCCGCGTTTCTCGGATCTGGGGATCGATGGCCAGACTGGCATTGCCCTGGCCGCGCTCTCGGCAGGCATGGCCACGTTGGCAAAATTTGTCTGGGGCTGGCTTTGCGACAAACTGGAGCCTCTTCTGGCCTCGCGCCTTTTGCTGCTCTTCTGCTTTTGCTCAATGCTGCTGCTATGGCTGCCGCCCAGCCTTGTCAGCCTTGCCTGCTTCGCATTCTGCTTCACAGCCTTTACTGGCGGATTATGGGTAGTGCTGCCCGCAGTGACTGCCCATTATTTTGGCAGCGCCAATTTTCTGGTGGCCTACAAGCTGGTCTCGATTTTTATTCTTCTGCGCTGCATGTCATTTCCGGTGATGGGAATATCGCATGAGATTCTTGGCAATTATTCCCTGGCAGATGCCATGTTCGCAGGGCTGTTTCTGGCGGCATTCATTCTCATGCTGCTGCTAAAGCCAGAAAAGGCGGCTGAAAAGACCGGTCGCCGTCATTTACGATGACAAGAGCCTGAAATTGCCAGTTCGCTTTTGCGTCATCATGACTCTGGCGCGGCTTACCGGCGGCAGCCCCTTTTTGGCGCTAATGACAAGCACGGGGCAAATCTGCTAAAAAGGAGAAAATGGCCATAAGAAAGGAAATTCGCGATGGTTCAGTTCCTTCCCCGCAGTCTTTACATTTTAGCCTGCGCAGCCTGTTTTATGCTGGTCTGGCAGAATCCGATAATGCTTTTCCTGGCCGCCTGCTTTTCCTGCCTTACCTTGCCTGTTTACCGCAAGCTTGCGAATCTCGCCCAGGCCTGGCGCCAAAAGCTGTCAGCCAAATCCAGACAGACTCCCGCAGATCGCGCCTTGCTCAGGCTTGCAGCAATCTTCCCCATTTCCGCGTACGCGCTTTTTATTCTTATCGCTTTCTTTACTCCAATCGCCACACTGATCCTGCTGGTTTCGCCACAGGCTGCGGCAGGGCTGAGCAGGCTCAGGGAGCTGCGCGAGGCAAATTTTCAGATGCCGGCGCACTGGGTGGAATACATCGCGCGCATCCGGGAGGAGTTTGCCAAATATCCCACTATCGAAAAGGCCCTGAATGACACGATAAACAATCTCGATTCCATGTTCACAAGCTATATCGGGCTTCTGGTCAGCCAGGGATTTGGTTTTCTCGGAAGCACCCTGACCCTCCTTTGGCTTACTTTTCTTTTTTTGATGCTCACGATCTTGTTCACTCGCTATGCCCGTGACATCCGCAAGGTCTGCTCCCGCATTTTGCGCCTGCCCAATTCCATGCTGGGCCGCTTCATTATCGCTGTTCACAAGGCGCTGAAGGGGGTAATGCTGGGCATAGTGCTGGTGGCCCTGGTGCAGGGCACGCTTTGCGGCATCGCATTTTATTTTGCCGGCATAAACCAGCCGGCATTCTGGGGTCTGCTCGCTACGCTGGTGGCCCCTATTCCCGCAATTGGAACAGCCTTCGTGTGGTTTCCGCTTTGCGTTATGCTATGGTTTACCGGCAAGACTGTGGCCGCGATTGGCGTGGCCCTGTGGGGCGCGTTATTTGTTTCTGGCGTTGACAATGTCCTGCGTCCATTTTTTTTGCGCCAGGGCATAAAAGCGCCTTTCCTCGTGCTGATCATCGTAATTCTCTGTGGTCTCAGCTCTTTTGGGGCGGTTGGCCTGATCGCCGGCCCTGTGCTTCTGGCAATCGCCCTGCAGGCGCTTGAGGAGGCAAATAACTATTACGGAAAGGCGAATTGAAGCCATTCGCTCTCCTGTTGCTGCTGCTGATTCTGGCGCCAGCCTTTAGCGCCCACGGCGCTGGTTTAAAGCTGAAGGCAGCGATTCTCTGCAATCTTGCAACTGGCAAGGTGCTGTTTGAACGCAACGCGGATACGCCATTGCCGCCTGCTTCCCTGACCAAGCTCATGACAATGTTTCTGGCGCTTGACGCGGTCAGGGCCAAAAAAGTCTCTCTCAACCAGAAAATCCGCATTCCCGAGATAGCTGCCAAAACCGGCGGCTCGGCCATGCGCCTTGCTGCCGGAGAGCAGGTGCCCCTTGTTCGGCTGCTTGCCGGCATGGCTGTTGCCAGCGGCAATGACGCGGCCACTGCGGTGGCCCTTCATCTGGGAGGCACATTCGCCGGTTTCGCCAAACAGATGAACGCCAAGGCCAGGCAACTGGGCATGAAAAACACCCACTTTAAAAATCCCACGGGCCTGCCGGCCGTTGGCCATAAATCCAGCGCCCGCGATCTGATGTTGCTCTGCAGGGCTTACTTTCGCTCCCATCCCGAGGCAGCCCGTTTCCACAGCATGGGGTTTTTCATGCACAAGGGGGCAGTCGCCAAAAATACCAATTCGCTGCTGGGACGCGTGGAGGGCGTGAACGGCCTGAAGACTGGCTGGACTGTCGCTTCAGGCTATAATCTCATTGTAACAGCCAAACGCGGCAAAACGCGCCTGCTTGCGATTGTGCTGGGCTGTCCAAGCAAGGAGGCCCGGGACAATGCCGCGATCAGGCTGCTGGAAGCCGGCTTCAGGTACCCGTCCGAGCCTGCCAGAGCTCGCGCCATGGTCGAGGGCAGACAGTAGCTTGCGGCAAGGCCTCTTCCAGATTTCCGGAGTAAAGACGCTTAATGCGCTTCGGCCCAGTTATTGCCTACGCCCCAGTCAACCCTGAGCGGAACCGAGGTTTCAATTCCTCCCGGGCGAACTGCTTCCATCAGTTGCGCGACTCTCGCCGCAGCCTCCCTGGCGATGTTCTCCGGCGCCTCCAGCAGCAGCTCGTCATGAACCTGTAGCACAATGCCAGCTCCCATTTTGCGCAGCTCGGAGTCATTGGCGACAGCCAGCATGGCCAGCTTCATTATATCCGCGGCTGTGCCCTGGATTACGGCATTTATGGCCTGCCGCTCCGCCTGGGCCAGGGCCTGGCCATTTGCGGAATGGATATCCGGCAGCCAGCGCTTGCGGCCTGCCATGCTTTTTACAAAAATATTTTCGCGCGCGCCCTTGAGGATCTCGGCATAAAAGGCCTTGAGCCCCTGAAGGGCGGCAAAATAGCGGTCAATGAACTCTTTGGCCTGCGATGCGCTGATTTTCAGCTCCTGGGAGAGTTTGCGCGCGCCCATGCCATAGAGCAGGCCAAAATTTATTGTTTTTGCCATTCGCCTCTGGTCGGCTTCAAGCAGGTCTGGCGGCGTATCGAAAATGAGCGACGCGGTGCGCGTGTGAATATCCTCGCCATTGCGAAACGCCTCCAGCAAATGCTGATCCTGTGAGAGATGCGCCAGCACGCGCAATTCAATTTGCGAATAATCCGCGGCAATGAGCAGATTGCCGGGCGCGGCCACAAAACAGGCGCGCATTCTTGCGCCTAGCGGGCCGCGCACAGGTATGTTCTGCAGATTTGGGTCGCTGGAGGAAATTCTGCCTGTAGCAGTCGCCTCCTGATTGAAAGTCGAGTGGATCCTGTTGCTGGCGTCCATCAGCCTTGGCAACGGATCCAGATATGTGGAGCGCATTTTTTCAAGTTTGCGATATTCGAGGATAGTATCAATTAGCGGATATTCAGGCGCCAGTTTCTCCAGCGTTGCCTGGCTGGTCGAGGGCTGGCCGGTTTTGGTGCGTTTTGCGTCAGGCAGTCCAAGCTTGCCAAACAGGATTTCGCCAAGCTGGCGCGAGGAGCTGATATTGAATTTTTCGCCTGCGGCCGCGTATATTCTGTCGCTCAATTTGCCCAGCTCTTCTTCCACATCCGTGAGGAAATGGCGAAAAGCGGCCGGATCAATGGCAAAGCCGCGCTCCTGCATATCCGCAAGCACCGGCACAAGCGGAAGCTCGATTTCCCTGTAAACGTTCTGCAGCTCATTTGCCGCAAGCTGACTTTGCAATCCGGCGGCGATCATCAGGGCCAGCTTCGCAGGGCCAGCCGCGGGATCGTCAATTTGTTCCTGCCAGCGCGTTGCCAGGTTGATCCATGAATACCTGCCATCTTCAGGATCAAGCAGCCAGGCGCAAAGTCCCAGATCCAGCACCGGCAGATTTGGCCTGCCTGCCAGCAGCTTGCGCCAGGAGGGGGAAGTAGTAAGCAGCTGCTTGAAATCAGGCACTATGATCAGCGCAGCGTTGGCAAGCCATGCGCACAGGTCAGCCTGCTTGCCGGAGAATGCATATTCAGCGCTTGCGCCTGGCTCACGGGACTCCGGAAGTTCCGTAATTCTGCCAATGGCTATGCGCGGCGACGTTTTCAGGCCTTCGGGCCAGACAAGGGCGACATCCAGCTGCTCGCAGGCTGGCAGGCTGGCCGTATCAGGGGCCGGGGTTGCCGGTGGCAGTCCCGGCAGCTGCGCCTGGGTTGCTCGCGGCTTCGCTTCCGGCTCGGCCCTGCCACTGGCCAGGCTGGCGATATCACGGTAAATGGAATTCAGCTCGAATTCCCTTGCCAGTTTTTCGCATTCGGCCAGATCGGCAGGACGCACCCGCAAGTCTTCAAGCTGGAGATTGGGGCAGGCGTCAAGGCGCAAGGCAGTGAGCTTGCGCCAGAGGAACATGGCGTCAAGATGCGGAGCGAGCTTGCCACGCAGTTTTTCGGGCAATTTGTCAAGATTGTCGCGAATATCTTCAAGATTTACGCATTTTTCAAATATCTGCCTGGCTGTTTTGGGACCAATTCCGGGCACGCCCGGGATATTGTCGCTTGAATCGCCAGTCAGGGCCTGCACATCTGCCCACTGATCAGGCCGAACGCCGTTTTCAGCTTCAAAATCCGCGGCTGTGATCAGCTTTTCCTCCCTGGTGCCAGGATCCCACATTACGACATCCGGCCCAAGGCATTGCTTTAGGTCCTTGTCGCCGCTTACAATCACAACTGGCCGCTCGGCTGCGAACCTGTTTGCCAGCGAGGCAATGCAGTCGTCGGCCTCATGGCCACTTACCACTTCGCTGGTCAGCCCAAGCGCGCGGACTACGGACTTGATCGGCTCTATCTGGACAGAGAGATCCTCAGGCATTGCTTCCCTGTTGGCCTTGTATTCCGCATATATGTCCTTGCGCAGGTTGCGGCCCTTGCCATCCATCGCAAAGAGGAAATATTGCGGCCGCTCCTGTCTGAGGATGCGTAGTAAAACGCGTGTGACTAGCACAAGCGCATTGGTGGGGAAGCCGTCCGAGCGGCGCAAATGGCGATTCGCATAATAACTGCGATAGATGAACGCAGTTCCATCCATCAGAAATATCGGGGATTTCCGGAACCCAAGATTCTGTTCAAGGCTCATGCGCGACCGCCAAATTGAGGTTAAGTGTTGATTTCAGGCTAGCCGGTCTTTATACTAGCTGTATGAATCCAAGTCCGCAAGTAAGCGCCAGCGCGGCTGGCGGCGCGTTTACTGTCAGTGTTGGCGGCGAATGGAGCATTGAGACTCCCTGGCCGCAGGCCGCAGAGAGCGCCCTGGGCCGGCTTGCGGATTCCGGCGTCGGCGCGCTCATTCTGAAATCGGACAATCTTGGCAAATGGGATTCCAGCCTGCTTGTATTTCTGGTTCAGCTGGTTGACAGGGCAAGGAAGCTGAAAATGAAAGTTGAGCTGGATTTGCCGGAAGGCATAGACAGGCTCATTCGCATGGCTTTTGCAGTGCCGCCGCGCAAGGGTGCGCAGCGCAATGCGGCTGATACGGGCTTTCTTGAAAAGGTCGGACAGGACACCCTTTCACTCTGGCCGCGCGTTGCAGATTTTCTGGGCTTTCTCGGTGATGTCAGCATTGGCATGGGCAGATTGCTTGTTGGCCGCTCAAAAATGCGCGTCAAGGATCTTTTTGTGGCAATGTACGAATGCGGAGTGCTTTCGCTGCCCATAATCTCGCTCACGAGCATGCTCTTTGGCCTTATTCTCGCCTTTGTCGGCGCGGTGCAGCTCACCCAGTTCGGCGCCCAGATTTATGTGGCCGGCCTTGTAGGCATTGGCATGCTGCGCGTGATGGGAGCGGTGATGGTCGGAGTGGTCATGTCTGGCCGCGTTGGCGCCGCGTATGCGGCGCTGATAGGCACAATGCAGGTAAATGAGGAGGTTGACGCGCTGGCGGTGCTGGGCATTTCGCCAATTGATTTTCTGGTTGTGCCGCGCGTGCTGGCGCTGACGCTAATGGTGCCTATACTCACTGTGTACGCCGATTTCATGGGCGTGATTGGCGGCTATCTGGTTGGCACAACCATGCTGGGGCTGAATCCTCTGGAATACATTCACGCAACCGAGCAAATGGTGCCGTTTCGCCAGCTGCTGGTTGGACTGATTTATGGCGTGGTCTTTGGCGTTGTAATCGCGCTGGCAGCCTGTTACGAAGGCATGCGCTGCGGCAGAAGCGCAATGGCGGTAGGGCAGACTACCACGCGCGCCGTGGTGTTCTCGCTTGTTGGCATAATCGTCATGACAGCCATTATTACGGTTATTTGCAATGTCATCGGCATCTGACCTCAAGCTAAGCCCTGATAGCGAGATCACCGTAAGGAACCTTCAGGTTGGCTACGGCAGTTATGTGCTGATGCGCGATGTGAATTTTGACGTCAAAAAGGGCGATATCTTCTTTATTATGGGCGCGTCCGGCTGCGGCAAAAGCACGCTTTTGCATGTGCTGATGGGGCTTCTGCGGCCGCAGGCCGGAGCAGTGTTTTTTGGCGAGACCAATTTCTGGGGCGGCTCGCCGAAAGTGCGCAGGGAGTGCATGCGCCACGCTGGGGTGCTGTTCCAGAGCGGCGCGCTCTGGAGCTCCATGACTCTGGCCGAAAATGTCGGGCTGCCTCTTGAGCAGTACACGGATCTTTCCGAATCGGATATTTATGAGCTGGCCAGCCTGAAGCTTGCTCTTGTTGGCCTGGCAGGCTTTGAGCGCTATTACCCGTCGGAAATCAGCGGCGGCATGAGCAAACGCGCCGGCCTTGCCCGGGCGCTTGCGCTGGATCCGCAGATCCTGTTCCTGGACGAGCCATCGGCCGGCCTTGATCCAATCAGTTCCAGCCTGCTTGACGAGCTTATCCAGGAATTGCGCGATTCCCTTGGGGCCACATTTGTAATTGTATCGCATGAGCTTGCGAGCATTTTCAATATTGGCACAAACAGCATTTTTCTGGATGTCAATACCCGCACGGCGATCGCCCACGGCGATCCTTCCGAGCTGGTGAAAAATCCTGACACGCCAAAGGAGACGTTATTGTTCCTGACCAGGGGAGGGTGGCACAAGGACAAGAATTCGCCTACCGGCTTTCCGCAGCCCAGGGATGTGAAAAATGACAGCCAAACTTTATAAGACGGCGGTAGGCGCGTTTGTTGTCGCCGGAGTGATTCTCTTTGTCGCGGCGATCGTATTTCTCGGCGGCGGCAAGATGTTCAGCGAATCGCTCAGATACGTGCTTTATTTCGATGGCTCGGTCAGCGGCCTGGCAATCGGCGCGCCTGTGGTGTTTCGCGGGGTGCCAATGGGCAGCGTCACCCAGATCAGCCTGGTTGCCAACTCGCGTGATTCAAATATCACGATTCCGGTTACAATCAGGATAGACAACCAGAGTTTCATCCGCGCCAATGGCGAAGCCCTTTCGGAAGAGGGGCAGGCCGAGATCATCAAGCGGATGATTGAAAGGGGGCTCAGGGCAAGATTGCAGCTCGGCAGCCTGATTACCGGACAATATCGCGTGGAGCTGGATTTCTTTCCCAATACGCCAATGAATTTCCGCTCTTCCGATCCAGAGAGCGAGATCCCCACGATTCCGTCGCCGATTGATACCCTGCAAAGGGCCATTACGCGACTTCCCATTGACCAGATTGCCGATTCGCTTGTGGCCGTGCTGAACAACCTGACTGAAGCTGTCGGCGACGGGCAGCTCAAGGCCGCGCTTGGAGAATTCACGGGCGCGTTTCACGCCGCGCGCGCTCTGCTTGAGGAAAGCCCGCTTGTGGGGTCCCTGCAGCGCAGCCTTGCGCGAATAGACGGCGCCACAGAGAATGTAAACCGCGAATTGCCGGCGGCGCTGGCCGCTTTTGAGCGCGCGATGAACAGCCTTGCCAGGGCGGCGGATGGCTTGCGCGGCGCGGCAGGCTCCGCAGAGGCGGCGATTGGCCGGGATTCGCCGACAATGAATGATCTGCGCAGATTGCTGAAAGAGGCCACTGCGGCCGCGAGGGCAATCAGGAATTTCACTGACATGCTGGAGCGCAATCCCGAAGCCCTCTTGAAAGGCAGACAGGGGACAAGATGATGAAACTGCCAATCTGTTTTTTGCTGGCGCTTTGCCTGTTCGGTTGCGGACGCAGTACGCCCACGCGATACTATATGCTGGAAAGCGGGGCGGGGCTGCCAGTGGCGGAGAGCCTGCCTGCCAAAAGTCTGCGCGTGGCGCAGGTGGAAATTCCCAGCTATCTGAATCGCAATAACATAGTCAGCCGCGTACAAAACGAGACGCAGCTTATTCTTGCGGAATTTCATCTTTGGGCCGAGCCGGTGAGCAATGGCGTGCGCCGCGTAGTGGAGGAAGTGCTGACCGGGCCAATGCTTGAAAATGGCATCAATGTGTTGCCCTTGGGAACAGAGGAAAAGGCCGACTATGTGCTGCTCATTGATGTGCAGCGTCTTGATGGAAATTTTAATGAGAAGGCTGTCCTTGAAAGCCGCTGGACCTTGCTGGATAGCGCCGAAAAGCCGGCTGGACGCGGTTTCTATTCAGCCGGGGAAATGGTGCCAGGCGCGGATTATGATGTGCTGGTAGGCGCGGAAAGCCGGCTGGCGCGAAATTTTGGCAAGTATCTTGCCGGCAGGCTGCCGCCCTTGATGCGGCGCTAAAACCGACGTCCACAGGAGGCCAGAATGCCAATCCTGCTTCTGCTAATTCTGCTGGCTCTGCCACAGCCTGTATTTTCCGGCGCTCAAGAGGCAGAGCTTGAAAAAATCGTTGTGCTTTCAAGGCATGGGGTTCGCGCGCCTACGCAGCCAGAGCGCGTGCTTTCCTTGTGGAGCGATAAAACATGGCCGGCATGGCCGGTTGAGGCTGGTGATCTGACCCCGCGCGGAGCCGAGCTGGTCAGGGCCATGTGGGGCGCGCTGAAGCCAGGCCTGATCGCGAAGGGCATTTTGCCTGCAGGCGTTTGCCCGCCACAAAATTCGGTTTATATCCGCGCAGATGTTGATGAAAGGACAAAGGCGACCGCCCGGGCGATCATCGAGGGCCTTGGCCAGGATTGCAAGCTTGGCTACGCGGTCATGCCAGGGAAGATTGATCCGCTTTTCCATCCCGTAAAGGCTGGTCTTTACAGATTTGACGCCATCCCCACAGCCGTGGATGTGCTCAAAATGGCTCGCGGGGGCCTCGAGGGCTTGCAGGATGAGCTTTCTGGCGCGCTGGAACTGATTGGCGAAATCAGCGGTCCGCCTTCCGCCACCCTGTGCTCGCGTTTTGCCCTGATGCCAAAATGCGAGCTTTCCGATTTGCCCAATTCTGTTAGCGTTACGGCGGATGGCGCTGGCGTGCGCATTATGGGCAGCCTGGGAATCGGTTCGAGTCTGGCGGAAATCTTTCTGCTTGAATACGCCCAGTGGCCCAATGAGGCGGCTGGCTGGGGCAGGGTCAATGCGCGGGTGCTGGGGCAGGTGATGCCTGTGCATTCGCGCGTATTCAATATAGTAAATCGCGCCGCGGTGGTAGCCTGGGCCAACGGGAGCGCGTTGCTCAATGAAATGAGCGCCGCATTGCTGGGCGAACATGCGGACAAGCGCGCCAATGAGGCGAAACTGGTAATTTTTGTCGGTCATGACACCAACATTGCCAATGTAGGCGGTCTGCTGGATTTTGCGTGGCAGGCAAGCGGCTATCCTCCCAATGGCATTCCGCCTGCCAGCGCCCTTTTTCTGGAATTGTGGAAAATTGGCGGAGAGCGCCAGGTACGGGCGCGCTTTTATGCCCAGACTCCAGCCGTGCTCCATCAGGATTTCAAGGCTGATGCGGAGCCGGTGATTTCACATGCGGCAACGGAAACGATGGTGAAACACGGCGATGCTCCTGTTTCCATGTCCGTCTCGGCATTTCGCCAGCTTGTTGCGAAAAAAACGCAGGGCGCGCCCGAGGTAGTTGGCGAAGATCCGGGTTTTGTATATGGCAAGGCGAATTGACTTGAAAGGTTGAACACTATTCAGGGAGAAGAAAAATGGCGATCTGCCCCTCATGCCAAGGCAAGGTTGAAGAAGGCGCAAGCGCCTGCCCGAAGTGCGGCAAGGCGATTCCGGCCAGCGCTCTTGAAAATATTCCCACCCGGACAAGCGGCTGGCAGAAACTTGTAATTGTCGTCTCGGTGCTTTTGCTGATTGTGATCGCATTCACTTTTTATGGCGCAGAAAAGCGCGAAGACGCAGCGGCGCAGGTCATATTTAGCCAGCAGGTAGCAGGCATAGTTCAGACTGTCTCCAGCCAGTCTGGTCTTGGAGAGAGATTTGGAGTGCCCGGCTTTACGGTCAAGGCTACCCCCAAGGCTGCGGAAGTTGTTCTGGCTTTCCCGAGCGGGCCGCTAAATCAGGCGCAGGCTTCCATGTATGGCAACGCTGTCTGCGCATCCCTGGCGCAAGCGTATGTGCGCAAGGGTTATATGCCGCGGCAGCTGCGTGTTGTTGTGGCAGGAGAGCAGCCTGGCGGGCGGGCCGTGTATGGCCAGTCGGTTTATAATGGCAATATTGATGCGCTCGGCTGGGAGCCAGCCTCCAGATAGGACAGAGTACCAGAAAACAGAGCTGCCATGCTGGCGTTAATGGCGCCATTGTGGCAGCTTATCCTGAAAAAACGCTCCCTGTCTGGATTATCCTCCGCGTATGCCATTCACCAGCGCAAAGGCCTTGATACCTTCCATAGCGCCAGTGAAGCCCATCCCCTCTTCGGTGGTCGCCTTGAAATTAACCCGCTCTTTCGGGAGCGCCAGCAGACGCGCCACATTGCGCCAGATCTCTCCGGAATATGGGGCCAGTTTCGGCTTTTGGGTTACCACAGTCAGATCTGCGTGACAAATGCGCAATCCGGCTGCCAGCGTCTTCTCAAGACACAGATTGAGCAGCAAAGCTGAAGAAATTCCCGCATAGGCCGGATCTGAATCCGGAAAATGGCTGCCAATGTCTCCCAGGCATGCGCAGCCAAAAATGGCGTCAATCAGGCTGTGCAGCAGGACATCCCCGTCTGAATGCGCCATGACTTCCAGCGAGCCAGGAATTGCCACGCCGCCGAGTTTCAGCGGCCGCCCCTTCCCGAAGCGATGCGCGTCGTATCCAAATCCTGAACAGGGATAGGCGTCGCTTTCCCTCAAAAACTGGAGATCTTCCGGATTTGTAACCTTGTGATTTGTGTTTTCGCCAGCCACGATTTGCACCCTCAAGCCCGCGTCTTCAAAGAGCCTGCTGTCATCAGTCATATCCCTGATGCCTGGACGGGAGAGAAGCTCCCTCAAAACTGGCGCATAAAAACCCTGCGGCGTTTGCGCCGCTGCCAGCCGCTCCCGCGCCAGGCTTTTCGCGACTTTGGCGGTATCTGCCCGGGCTACCAGTTTTATCGTGTCTGTGACAGGAACAGCGGGCACTACGGCAGGCGTGGCGGGTGAGATTGTCTCCGCTATCCTGCGAATCAGCCCTGGTGTGACAAAACAGCGCGCCGCATCATGCACAAGCACAGCCTGGCAGGCAGCGGGCAGTGCCGCAATGCCATTGGCGCTGGAATCCTGGCGTCTAGCCCCCCCGGCAACCACCTTCCAGGCAATGCCCAGATTATCCCGACTGGCCAGGCTGGCAATGCGGCTGGCTTCCGCCTCGCATTCTTCCTGCCCAAAAACCAGGACAATACCATCAATGCAGGCGGAACGCGCGAAAGCAAGCGCTGAATGCCAGTATAATGGTTTGCCTCGCCATTCAAGAAACTGTTTTGCCATTCCGCCAGTAACGCCCGCAAGCCGGCTGCCGCGCCCAGCTGCGAGAATCACTGCCCAGGCGGGCGTTAACAATGGAAGCCGGCCTGTAAGCCGGGTTCTGTTCTGCAAATGGCAGCGGCCATCATTCCTCCAGGAGCGCGGTTGCCCGCGCCCTCCAGCAACCTACCCGGAAGGCAATGGCCGGGCCAGCCACCTTCCCTATTTGGTCTTGCTCCAGGCGGGGCATGCCTGGCATGCGGCGTCGCCGCCGCATCCGGTGGTCTCTTAAGCCACCCTTTCACCCTTGCCAGTTTTCTGGCGGTCTGCTCTCTGTTGCGCTTGCCAGGGATCGCTCCCTCTGGGCGTTACCCAGCGCCTTGCCCTGTGGAGCCCGGACTTTCCTCTCCGGAGCAATCTCCGCAGCGATGGCCCGGCCGGCTTCCATTGAATTATTGGCTCTCTTCCTCGCTGATTTCAGACTCTTCGATTTCTTCAGCTTCCGCAGCCTTGCGCCCGATCTCCGCTTCTGCCCCAGCCTGGGCGCCGCTAGCCTCGGGATCCTCGAATCTCTCTTTCCAGTAGATGAGGCGCTGGCAGTTCGGGCAGCTTAAAATCTGCGTGCCTGCCTGCTGCAGATCAATATAGGTCTGGGGGGGGATGGCTATGTTGCAGCCGGAACAAATGCCGTCGGTAACTGGCACAATTACGGGATGATCAAGCCTCTTGCGGATAAATTCATACCTTCTGAAGATCGGCGCGGGTATGCCTTCGCTGAAAATGGAGCGTTTTTTGGCCATGACTGCCAGGCGATCGGCAGAAACAGCCATGATCTCGTCGAGATTTGCTTCCCTGGCCTCAAGATCCTTTTTCATTTCCCCATATTCAGATTCTATGGCGGAAAGATCGCCTTCATGCTCCTCAAGAGCCTCAAGCAGGGTGAGTCTTTCTTCTTCGCGCGTCCTGTTGCTTCGCTCCATGCTGTCCATTTCACGAATCACGGCGTTATATTCGCGGGTGTTGCCCACCTGCATCATCTTGTTCTTGCTTTTCTTGATTCTTGCGGAATCGTCGTCTATCTCGTTAGTGAGGCGCTTTTTTTGCTCCTGCAAATGCGCCATCTTGTCCAGGGCGGTATCCCGGCGCGCAGCCAGCGCGTCAAATTTTGCCCTCAGTTCCCTTATTTCAAGCGGCGCGTTGTCCCGCGTTTCCTCCAGCTCATGAATATCGTCATCAAGCCGCTGAAGCTCCACAAGCTGCTGGATATGATTATTTATTTCGCTCATTCCTACTCCTGATTGCCCTATTGGCAGGCGCGCCTGAATGGAGGCTGGGATTTGAAAAAATTCACATGGATATCAGTAAGCTCGCTAGCCAGTCGCGCCGCGAGCCTGCGCATCATTTCCTCTTCCAGACTGTGGTGGCCAACATCCAGAATCAGCACTTCGCTTTCAATGGCATCATGATATTTGATATCGCCTGTTACATACAGGTCTGCGCCTCTTGCTTTCGCTGTCCTGATCAGGGAAGCTCCCGAGCCTCCGCAAATCGCCACCCTCCTGCATGCCTCGGGCGCCTCGGGCCCGCAAATGTTGCCGCATTCAACTCCTGCAAGCCCCAGGATGTCGCTTACCAGCCGGCCAACAGGCAACCTTTCGCCAAGATCGCCAATAAGACCGTAGCCCAGCCCCTCATGGCCTGGCAAGGGCTCCAGGATGTCAATATTTGACAGACCGAGCGCTCGGCCCAGCCAGCCCGCTGGCCCCGCCAGATTGACATCAAGGGAAGTGTGCGCCGCATAAAGGCAGACTCCGGCGCGCATCAGCAGACGCAATGCCTCGTACCAGGAATTCAGCGCGGCTGGCAATTCCGGCTTTAGCGTCAGCGGATGATGCGAGAGAAGAAAATCGCAGCCTGCATCCAGAGCCCGCTGAATCTGTCCTGGCACCGGATCAAGAAAAATTCCCAGTTGCCGGACTTCCTGCCGCGGCGAGGCCACCTGAATTCCGCTCTTGTCCCACGAGGCCTGCCACGCAGGGTTTGCGATTTTCTCAATCGCCCTGATCAGGTCGCTTGCTGTCATCTTTCGCCCTGGCTTGGCCCGCTAGTGATCGCGCAGATAGCGCATGGCATTTACAAACAACAACGTGCATGGCGGGTCGATCTCGGCCCGCGTCCATGCCGGATGATTGGTAACATGATGAAAGGCCTCGGGATGCGGCATCAGGCCAAGCACATGCCCTGAAGGATTTGTCAGCCCGGCAATCGCATATGGCGAGCTATTGGGATTGAATGGATATTCCTGCGTGGGTTTTCCATCCGCCCCTGCATACTGAAGCGCAATCAGGTTGTCAGCCCTGATTCTTGCCAGGCATTCTGCGCTTGCCACAATCCGTCCCTCTCCATGCCTTACCGGAATGTAAAGCGCAGGCAGGCCTTTGGTAAATACGCATTCGCAAGCCGGATTTACGGCAAGCTTCACCCAGCGATCTTCATAACGGCCTGAATCATTGTGGGCAAGCGAGACCTCGCGCCGGAATTCGCCGTCAAAGCCAGGCAGGATGCCCAGCTTCACAAGCAGCTGGAAGCCATTGCAAATGCCAAGCATCAGGCCGCCTCCAGACAGAAACTCCCTCAGCGCGTCCAGAACCAGCCGCCCGCGTCCGTCCTTCAGATAACGCCAGCGCATTGCCGCCGCCTGCGCGGCTCCCAGATCATCGCCATCCAGAAATCCGCCAGGAAAAACGATAAGCCCGTATTCCAGAAGCCGCGAACTATCCTGCGCGATGTCGGCAAAATGAAGCAGATCCACTCTGTCCGCGCCCGCCAGGTAGGCTGCGTGCGCAGTCTCGCGGTGTGAATTGACCCCATAGCCAGTAATAACAAGGACATTCGCGTCCGCCAAGATTTTCTCTCCAGGCCAGAAATTATAAAGAATTGTTATGATAACGCGCCCAGGCATTGCGGTCAAACAAAAAATAATCCCGAAAAACTGGCAAAAAGCTGTTGCGTGGCTTATGCTTGTCCAAAAGGAGGCCGCGTTTCCTCCTGCGCCTGAAGCAGGGGATCTCCACGCGGAAAACAC
>JAAUYW010000143.1 GCA_014804915.1 Desulfovibrio sp.
GCATCCGTTTGACGCGCCGCATTTCACGCAGCGCACCTGCGGCGTATGCACCTATTCGCACGCGCTCGCCTCGACCCGCGCAGTTGAAGACGCAATCAACAAGCCGATTCCGGCCAATGCAACCTATATTCGCAACCTTGTGCTGGCCATGCTCTTCCTGCATGACCACCTTGTCCATTTCTACGGCCTGCATGCGCTCGATTTCGTCGACGTTGTCAATGCGCTCCAGGGCGATCCTGTCAAGGCGGCCAGCATTGCCAATTCCATCTCCAACCGCAAGGCCACGGCTGACGAATACCGCGAAGTGCAGGCAAAACTGAAAACATTTGTGGATTCCGGCCAGCTTGGGCCATTCACCAACGCCTATTTCCTGGGCAGCCATCCGGCCTACACGCTCAGCCCGGAGCTGAACCTGATCGCGACTACGGATTATCTCAAGGCCCTGCGCCACCAGGTGCGCGGCGCCCGCGCGATGGCGGTTTTTGGCGCCAAAAATCCGCATACCCAGTTCACCATCCCTGGCGGAGTAACCTCATACGACTCGCTTACGCCAAAGCGCATTGAGGAATTTACCGGACTTGCCAGGGAAATGCTGGAATTCGTGGAGAATTATTACATACCGGATCTAGTTGCCCTGGCTGCCAACTACAAGGAATGCTCGACTTATGGCGGCACGCGCAATTTCATGACATTTGGCGAATTTCCCGATCCAGGCAAGGAGCGCGACCTCGCCGGCCGCTGGCTCCAGGCTGGCGTTATTCGCGACCGCAAGATCGACAAGGTGGAAAAACTCAATCCTGACAAGATCGCCGAAGGCGTGACCCATGCCTGGTATGAGGGGGACAAACCCCTGCATCCCTACGAAGGCCAGACAATTCCGCATTTCACAAAAATGGGCAACCAGACGGAGAAATACTCGTGGCTCAAGGCGCCGCGCTATGATGGCATGGCGGTTGAAACCGGGCCGCTTGCGACTGTGCTTGTCTCCTATTCACAGCCCAACAGTCCGGTCAAGCCGCTGGTTGACGGCCTGTTGCAATCCCTGAATCTGCCTATGGACGCGCTCTTTTCCACCCTGGGCCGCACGGCAGCGCGCGGCATTCAGGCGCTCGCAATAGCGCTCCAGGTTGAAAACTGGGTGAAGCAGTATGAGCAGAACATCCAGACAGACAAGCAGATTGTGGCTAATCTGGAAGCGCCGAAAGACGCGCGCGGCGTGGGCTTTGTAACAGCGCCGCGCGGAGGCCTCTCCCACTGGCTGGTTACTGACAGCGACGCGCGCATCCACAATTTCCAGCTGGTAGTGCCAACCACCTGGAATTTGAGCCCTCGCGATGAAAAGGAAATTCCAAGCGCCTGTGAGGAAGCTCTGGTAGGAACGCCGGTGGCAGATCCGGCCCGTCCAGTCGAAATTCTGCGCACTGTCCATTCTTTCGATCCCTGCATTGCCTGCGCTGTCCATGTGATTGACGGCGAGACCAACCAGGTGCATAAATTCAAGATTCTCTAGTCTTGCCTAAAAACACGTGGAGGAGAATCCGCCCAGGATTTTCCTCCCTTTTTTCAGGCGACAAATGGAAAAGCGGATTCTGATTCTCGGAGTTGGCAACACCCTGCTTGGCGATGAGGGTTTTGGCGTCCATGCGGTGCGCTATCTGGAACGTCATTTTGACTGGCCTGCCAATGTCCGTCTCGTTGATGGGGGCACTCTCGGACTGCTCCTGCTCGCCGAGCTTATGGAATGCGATCTGGCCATTATCCTCGATGTGGCTCTGGGTGGCCATGCGCCTGGCACATTTTACCAGCTTGACGCGGCTGATCTGAATCCGGCCCTGAGCATACGCCAATCCATGCACCAGACAAGCCTCGGCGACACCCTGATCAGCTGCGAGCTGGCCGGCCACAAGCCGGAAGCGCTCATCTATGCGATGGAACCTTTTGACATCCAGAACGCGCGAGCCTGCCTGACCAGACAGGCAGAGAAGAAGCTGCCGCAATTCTGCGCAAGAGTGGTCGCAGAGCTTGGCAAGGCCGGAATAACGGCCAAAAAAAAGCCCTGCCTGAGCAGGGCTGAATAGTCTTCCAGTTTGCCTTCAAATCATAAAACTGCGGCTAGCAGGGCATTTTTAACCTGAATACGCCCTAGCTTTTAGTTTCGCTTTTTGATTCGGGCGCCGCATCTTTTTGGGCGCCATCATCTCTGGCCGCATCAGCAGCGCCCCTGGCTGATTTTGTCTTTGGCGGAGCAGGCTGCCATTCCGGCAGATCGCAGGCCCGGAGATAATTATTGATAGCCTCCACGCCGCCTACATTGTCAGCGGCGCTGTCCCAGACTTTGGAAACTGCGATTTCGCGCCAGGGCGTTTCGTCGTCCAGCGTGGAGATGTGAACGCCTTCCTCAACCAGGGTTTTCTTGGCCATTGAATTCATTTCACGCTGATATTGCAGGGAGAGATCCTGAATGTGCTTGCCTGCGTCAACAAGGATCTGGCGATCCTTTTCTGAAAGGCTATTGAACAGCTTCAGGTTGATCACAAGTGGCTGGAGATTATAGAGGTAGTGAATTTCCGTAATGTATTTCTGGCCCACATCGCGGAATTTCATGGTTCTGAAGCCGTTGTAATCGTAACACTGGCCATCGACAAGATCGTTCTTGAGCGCGCTGCGCGTTGCCGGCCACGCCAGGGGCATGGGTATGGCGCCAAAAGCGCGGTAGGTCTTGATCATAACCAGACTCTGGGGGACGCGAATGCGCAGGCCCTTCATGTCTGCCAGCGTTTTGACCGGCTTTTTGCTGTTTGAGAGAAAGCGGTAACCGTAATAGGTCCAGGCCAGAATGCGCACTCCGGCCTTTTCAGCATAGCTTTCAAGCAATTCAGCGGCTTTGCCGGTAGTGCCCCGAACTACCGCTTCGACATCGGGAAACAGATATGGCAGCGTGACAACGCCAAGCATGGGAATCATTGGCGCAAGGTTGCCGACGCCTCCCATTGCCATTGCCAGCTTGCCCACCTGGACGCGGTGGAACTGATAGGTTTCATCTGCATCGAGGCCGCCGCTATAGGAAAGACGAACGTCCATGCGACCATCGCTGGCCTGGCGAATATAGTTCTTGAAGGCAATGCCCAGAAGGCCCATTTCGGAATCTTCCGGATCGCCAATGGTCATCACAAATTCGGTTGGCGTAGCCTCAGCGCCGTCAACCTTGCCGGCCTCAGCTTTAGGCGCCTCGGCCCTGGCCGCTGCCCTGGAGGCGTCGGTTTTGGCAGAGTGCCTGGCTGCGGCCGCCGGGCTCGCGCAAGCGAATACAGCCAGCAGCAGAAGGATTAAAAATTTACGCATATTTGCTCCCATTCAGGCTTAAGGAGAAGCGACGTTCATCATGTCTGGCAGGAACATGACCAGCTTCGGGAAAATCACCAGAATTATGATTGCAATAAGATTTGCCGCAACCATTGGCAATGCCTTTAGCGAAATAATTTCCAGGGACTGATTGGAAATGCCTGAAGCGATGAACATGTTTTCGCCAAGCGGGGGCGTTGAGAAGCCAATTCCGCAGCAACAGATGAGCACCAGGCCGAAATGAATGGGGTCGACGCCATAGGCAGTCATGATCGGGAGCAGCACAGGCGTGACCAGCATGATGATGGCCAGCGTTTCCATGAACATGCCCAGGAAAACCAGGAGAATGACCACAAATGTCCAGACCATGTAGACGTTTGTGGTAAAGCCGAGAATCCAGTTCGCGATTTCCACAGGAATGCGATAGGCGGTGAGCAGATAGCCAAACGCCGTGGCTGTGAAGACCAGCACCAGCACGCGGCCGGTGAGCCAGGAAGTGGTGTTGAGCGAGCCCATGAAAGCGCGGAACTTGAGCTCGCGATGAATGAAGATGCCCACAAAAAGGGTATAGAAAATCGCGACTATCGCAGCCTCGGTTGGCGTGAACAGGCCAGCGTAAATGCCGCCAAGTATAATGCAGGGAGCGAGAATGGACCAGAAGCCATCCTTGAGGGTATGGAGCAAATGGCGCATGGACCAGGCGTCGCCGCCCAGGTTCTGTTTGCGGCATTTCCACCAGTGCAAAAGGCACAGCGAGCCGGCGATCAGAAAACCCGGGATAAAGCCGGCCATGAACATTTTGGAAATGCTGACCTGGCCGGTTACGCCATAAATGACCATCGGAATTGAAGGCGGAATGATAATGCCAATGCCGCCAGCTGTCGCTGTGGCGGCCGCGGCATAGGCCGTGTTGTAGCCGCGCTTGGTCATTGCCGGAATCATGAGCATTCCTACTGCCGCCGTAGTGGCCGGGCCAGAGCCGGAAATGGCGCCAAAAAAGACGCAGGAAAGCACTGTGGAGATAGCCAGGCCGCCAGGAATGGGGCCGACTGTGGCCTCGGCCACGGCCACGAGCCGGCGCGAAATGCCGGAGGCCTCCATCAGCGCGCCGGCAAGCACAAAGGCTGGCAGCGCCATGAGCGGGAAGGCGGTAAGCGAGGCAAAGGCGCGCTCAATCATCATCGAAAGATCAATATCAAGGATAATAAAACAGATCATGGTGCCAACGCCAAGGGCGACCATGATCGGCGCGCCAATAATCAGGAGCAGGAAAAAGACAAGAAACAGCAGGCCGCCGATGCCCATTGGAGATAGAGCTTCCATTAGTCAATGCCTCCCTTGCCCTCGGCTTCGAGCAGCGCTGTCTGGCTTTCACGGATGGCTTCGGCATCCGGATCAGCGATATCCTGCTTGAGCACAAACTTGATATAATTGACCTGGATAATGCGGATCGCCATCAATAGAAAGCTCAGGGGAAACACAAGATAGACATAGCTTTGATCCCAGTCGAGCGCGGGCGTGAAATAAGGGAATTCCCTGAGATCCATGACCGCCTTGTAGCCTTCCCAGGCCAAAATGAGACAGAATGCAAGCCAGATCATGTCGCTGATAAAAAGAAACAGGTTGGCCACCCATTTCGGCGCCTTCATGAACTGCAGCGTAACCCTGTTAAGCGCGCAGAGCCGAGTGGCATAACAGGCGCCAAAAAGAATGAACCAGATAAAGGCAAAGCGCGCGATTTCTTCTGTCCAGGGCAGGGAAGCATCCAGAAAGCGCAGGATAATCTGGATAAAGACAACGACAACAAAAAAGACGAGCAGAAACTGGCAGAGATAGCTTTCAAAATGATCCATGAAAGCCAGAACGAATTTCTTCACGCTTTTCCCCCTTCAAGCATGAACGCGCCCAGGCGGCCGCGTGAGCGGATAAATCCCCGCGCCAGGCAGCATATTTGGCGCGGGGACAAAGAGGATTCTGTTTATTTGGGTTCCCAGGGCTGCTTGCCCATTGCCTTCAGATAGGCGTTGATGGCATCCTTGCCGCCCACATCCTTGGCCACTTCGGGCCATACCTTCTCAAGCGCGGCTTCTTTCCAGACAGCCTCATCCTCAAGCTGATCCACAACAACGCCGGCTGCGATCAGGGCTTCCTTGGCCGCCTGCGCCTCTTCCTTCTGGTATTTCAGCACTTCTTCCTGCGCGTAGATGCCGCCTTCCACAAACAGCTTCTGCAGCTCGGGCGACAGCTTCCTGTACACGCGCTCGCTCATCACCAGGGGCTGAAGCTGATAGGTGTAATGAACCTCGCTGATGTACTTCTGGTTGGCCTCATTGAATTTCATGGCCTTGAAGCCAATGTAGCCGTAGCACTGGCCATCAACCACGCCCTGCTGCAGGGCCGTGAAGGTTTCCGCCCAGGAGATGGGAGTGGGGCTGCCGCCAAAGGCCTTGTATGCGGCTATCAGCACAGGGCTCTGGGGCACGCGGAATTTCAGGTCCTTCATGTCGTTGATGGTCTTGATGGGATGCTTGGAATTAGAAATGTAGCGGAAATCGGTGTATGTCCAGCACAGCACCCTGAAGCCGGCCTTGAGCGCGTAGCTCTGCAGAAGCTCGGCCGCCGGGCCGTTTGTGCCAACCACTACTTCATCAAGAGTGTCAAAAAGATAGGGAAGATTGAGAATGCCAAGCCGCTTTTCAAAGGGCACAAGATTGGCAATGCCGCCAACAGCAAATGGCAGGGAGCCTTTCTGCACGTTCTTGAAGGCCTCGCTCTCATCGCCAAGCTGGCCGGAATAGAACAGGCTGACTTCCACTTCGCCGTTTGATTTTTCTTCCACATACTTCTTGAAAGCGCGCGCAGCCACGCCCTGCTCCGAATCCTCGGGATCTCCCACTGCCACCTTGAAATTCTGGGCAGCGAAAGCCGAAGTGGCAAGGCAGAAGACCAGCGCCAGGGCAACGGTTAAAAGTTTGCGAATACTCATGGCCCCTCCTTGAATGGATGTTTCAAAAACGGATTATGCATGAATCTCCATTTTATGAATCAGTTTATGATTTTTTTCACTATTTCGCAATAGACTTCATTGATTATAGCCAAGCAAATCATGCAGACGGCAGAGGCTATGCAGTCTTGTCTGCCAGCTCCCGCAGGAGAGCGTCAAGACTCGCGCCGGCATCGCCAAGCAAAAGCGTAACCCTGGGATCCTTGTAAAGCGGATTGTCCACGCCGGCATAGCCTGGCTTTTCATCGTAGTTGCAGATGATGATGTTTCTGGCCTTCTCCACTTCCAGAACCGGCATTCCGTAAATTGGCGTGCCCTCGGCAGTGTTGGCTGCCGGATTGACCACGTCATTTGCGCCAATCACGATTACAAGATCAGTATCCGGAAAAAGCGGATTGGCCGCGTCCATTTCAAGCAGGTGCGCATAGTCCACATCCGCCTCGGCCAGCAGCACATTCATGTGTCCGGGCATTCTGCCTGCCACAGGATGAATCGCGTAATCCACTTTCGCGCCATTGGC